>JAAXUU010000202.1 GCA_013335845.1 Actinomycetota bacterium | reverse complement strand
TGGGCATCTTGCCCTTGGTGACGCGGTCCTCGCACATATCGCAGGCTTTCGTGAGTACGGGCAGGAAGAACCACTCCCACTTACCGGCTTCGTCGCCCGTCTCGTACTTAAAGGGCCCGGTTTCGGTGAGCTTGATGCCGAACTCTCCTTTCGCAAGTCCGAGCTGTTTCTTGCATGCCACTTCACAGGAATGACACCCCGTGCAGTACTCGTAGTTGATAAGGATACCTTTCATTGTCATATTCTCCTCTTCTGCCTAGAAGCTCTCACAAGGAGTGAAGGTCTTGAAGCCGCCGAGTCTGGTGATCTGTTCTCCGGGCATCGTGTCACCCTCTTCGACCTTGTAGATCTTGCAGCAGATGCTCTTCAGGGGGTTACCGATTCCACCGGGACCGGTCTCGAACGAGTGCGTCAGGTTGTTGATGTTGCAATCGAAGGTGGCGAACAGGCTTGGCTCTGCGGGCTCGGCCTCAGGGAACCACCAACCGTGCTCTGCGTGGACGTAGTTCGGGTTCAAGGTGGCATCCACTTTGACCTGCTGCATGCAGCGCCCCTGGGCATTTTCCAACCAGATCCAATCACCGTCGTGCATGCTGTATTCCTCGGCGGTCTGCGTGCTTATTCTCACGAGCGGGTTGGGATGGAATTCGCGCATAGTCGCCTGCTGGCGGTTCTCGGAATGGAAGAATTCGTAGGAACGCGATCCGTTCATGCATATGAAGGGGTATTCCTTACGGAACCCCTCATCATTGAGCCACTTCTCCGCCGTGATGCTTTCTCGGTGGACCGGAAGAGGATCGATACCCCACGCCCCGAAGGTTACATAGGGGACGAGCTCGATGCGGCCGGACGGCGTCGCGAAACCGGGCTGACCGTCGGGGCGGAGCATACCCTTCTCGTACTTCTTGTAGGTAGCACAGAAATCATCATACTCATAGCCACCTCTCGCCACCAAGTCAGCGAACGTCCCCCTACCGTCGTCCTTGTGCTTCTTGTAATACTCTGTGTGAACATCTGAAACCTCTATCATGCCGGCTTTCGAGCGTCCGGCACTCTTGAAGCATTTACCTTCTTCGTCGATTATGTTGAATCCAACGTCGAGGTAGTCCTGGAGCAACGCTTCGAGGGTCGGCCAGCGACGGTTGAAGAGTTCTGGATTGAGTCGATTGCCCAAAGCCACGATCAGTTCCTCGTCGGACTTAGCCTCATAGTAGTCTGTGACGGCCTTCATGGCACGGAGCGGAGTCCACCAGACGCGCATCGAATCGCGCTCATTGGTCATCTTGAGGGGCAGGAAGACATCGGCGAAGGCGACGGCCGAAGGTGTGAGATAAGGATCGGCCACGACTACGAACTCGAATCCGCTCAGGTTGTTGTATGTGCGGTTAGCTGCTGTAGCGGAGCAGGAAATCGAATTCGCCCCTTGGAGCCAAGCCATCTTCAACGGGTAGGGCTCGCCGGTTTCCATAGCACGGCCCATAGCGTCGCAGTCGGCCATTCCGATGAATTGGACACACTCCGGGCGGACGAGGTCGACTGTCAGTTTCTTCGCGAACACATCGGGATCGCAGTACAGCTGTGCGGTCGCATACCCCGGATTGATGTCGAATCCATTGCGGACGAGGACGTTGGTACCCGGCTTGTCGATATTACCGCAGACGGCCATCAAGTCGCAAACCGTCATGCACAGCTGGATCGAATCGACCTGGGTGTCGAAGGCGAGGCCCCATTGGACGCCGGCGCGCTCTGCGTTAGCATAGAACCGCGCAGATGCGACGATGTCCTCGACAGGAACGCCACAAACCTCGGCCGCCCATTCAGGCGTGTACTGGGCGACGTGGTCCTTGAGCTCGTCATAATAGGCACACCAGCACTCGACGAAGTCGTGATCGATGAGGTCTTCTGTGGTGATGACGTTCAACCACGCTAAAGCGAGAGCGAGGTCGGTCGCAGGGCGGATGGGCAGCCAGTATTCGGCGCGGACGCCCCACCATGTGAGCTGCGGATCGATAGAGATGATCTTGCTGCCGCGCTGCACGCAGTTCACGAGCCAATGCCCGAGGAAACCGTCGGCGTTGCTCTTGAGAGGTTCGCAGCCCCAGATGACGAGAACGTCCGGGCGCACCCACTCGGGATCGGCATAGCGCAGCTCCCGGGTCTCAGACGCGTCGACGATCGGGAAGTCACCCATAGGAGCAGCGGTTCCGCATGTACGGGGCAGATAGCAGGAATACCCGGAAAACCCGATAGCGCCGATATTCGGCGTACCGAGAACGGCTCCGCCGAGGAAAGGAACCCACGAGGAGATATTCCGTCCGGTTCCGTGGTTCACGAAGATCGACTCACGACCATAACCCTCGTCATCGAGCTTCTTGATGTACGCCTCGATGATATCGAAAGCCTCATCCCACGAGATGCGATCCCACTTGTTCTCTCCGCGTTCGCCCGCGCGCTTCAGCGGATACTTCGGACGCTCGGCGTAATTCGCAGCCTCATCCAAGTTCAAACAGCGCATGCAGAGTTTCCCGTTCGCACAGGGGTCGAGGGGGTCGCCTTCGACCTTCTCGAGTTTCCCTTCTTTGGTGTAAAGCAGGACACCACAGGAGTCATGACAACCCGGGGCCGAATACGAATACGTACGCGTCACCGTGTACCCGTCCTCCTCCCACTGCCATTCCCCCTCGTGATATGCCTCGCGGTCGATACTGTCGAGGAATTCTTGATAATCGTACATTCGCTCTCCTTTCTATGAAGACGATTCGATCCGTTCTCATTGGGTTATAAAGCCTTACGGGGAAACAAAGAAACACCGACCCCCTTCCTCCCGAAACGCGAAAGAACGGAGCTTGTTTTCTAAATGAAAGTATGGGAATCGGCAGTCAGCCTGTCATGGGTCCGGAGTTGTAATCCTCTGGAATCCGAGTATAAAGCATGGGTAGTGAAGTATTAAACGCTATTTCTCATTGCCACCGGGAAGGTCTATCGCCTCGATGAGATCGATGAGTTCCTGCCGCGAATGAACGTTCGTCTTCTGGTAGATATTGTAGATATGCGCCTTAGCGGTATGGTTTGAGACGACGAGCTTCTCTTGGATATATTCGGCGTTCCGCCCCTTCGCGAGCAGAATCAGAACTTCACGCTGGCGGGGAGAAAGATCATACAGCGCCGCAACCGCTTCGCAGCGTTTGCGCCAGATGCCCCGCTCGGCTTCACCTTCAGAACCACCTGCATCACCCGAAGAAACCCCGTTCGTCTGAAGCGCGAGATCTCCCCCGCCCTCTGCACCCTCTTTTTGGTTCTCTTGGAAGGGGTAATGATTTTCCATTACGAACGAGGATATGAAGATAAAGACAGTCATCAATACGACCGAGACAACGACGATCGCCGCGTCCCCGAAGATCGCACCCTCTCGGGCAAGTCCACCGAGAACCCAACCCACCGCCAAGCCGAACGCTGTTGCTGCACGACCGTAGCCGAATACCCGTATTGGCGAGAGGCGGAACAGATTCACATGACCCGATATGGCGCTGAGACCTATCGCCATCTGCAAAGTAAGCCCGACCACCATGAGTCCGATGCAGATAAGACGGAGGATCGGTCCGAAAAGCAACAGAGAGAAGAAACCGAGAGCTGCCGTCGGCAGAAAGATCTTCAGGAGAAGGTCTTCATTTATCACTCTATATTTCATGGAATCGACGAGTATCGCAATGCATGCCAAAGCGAATGCA
>JAAXUU010000201.1 GCA_013335845.1 Actinomycetota bacterium | reverse complement strand
ATCCAGTCAGTGCACCGATAATGATCGAACGTGCTCTTGAAACATCCGATGGGTCACTTACCGCAGAAAACCTCATGCTGATAAGCCCTTTAGTATCCGCTTTGCGCGGAACAAGTCCCACGAACAGTAAATGCTCGACATATATCATCAAACTGATCGCCGCGAGAATGAGGAGCTGGGTTTTCTCGCCGTACCCCGTGATTCCTCCGAAGAAATCGAAATTCGTTGGAATCTCCAGTGGAATTTTGAGCCAGAAGATTGCGAGGAGCACAAGTGGTTGCCACACTAAAAAAGTGAGAAGCACAAATGAGAAGCGCGTAAACTTCCTCATACCTATATCTTTGCCTTCGCCAGGAGAGCTTGTGTGATTACCATTTTTAGGCATGTAGACTCCTTGATCAAGCTTGCATAAATGCGGTAGTGAATGTGTTGCAGATGTATCCCGTTTAGATGAAGCAACCGGCATCGGTTATTCTAACCGATGCCGGCGGGGGCAATCAAATAAGTTGCAATACTACGCCTAGCTCAAACTTATGCCGCTTTACGTGAAGCGATCTCGGTTTGGTATTTTTCAACATCTTCCTTTTTCAAATTGAAACCGAAGATAAGAAGAAGAGCGCCAAGGACGAGAACGATTGCCGGAATGACCATGAAGCCAAGGCAGATGCCCTCTTGCAGAGCAACGGTTGCCTGAGCGGGATCGATCTTAGCGCTGAAACCACCAAGAGAAAGTACACTCGCGATAACGATACCGCGCATGACCACACCGATTTTCAAAGGCACGTTTTGCAAACCACTTATCCAACCAGTCGCATTCTTACCGGTTTTCCACTCGGAGTAAACAATGGTGTCGGCGTAAAGAGCGGGCGTGCAAGCGTATGCAACACCGTAACCAAACTGAGCAACAGCCATGAGAACCAAAACGACAGTCGGGTTGGTGTATACGAAGCGAGCGATAATCATCACAACCGCCATCATAAGATAAATCACGATGGCAGTGGTACGTGTGGTAATCGCTTTTGATAAGCTTTTGGCAAGGTAAGAACCGATAACGCACATAAGGTTTGAAACCAAAATGTAGGTTGCCATCATTGCTGGGTTTTTCGCGACATACGTGAAGTAGTAGATTGCGATACCCATTACAACGAAGTTGAACATCCACTTTGCAAAGTCAGCAAGAATGAGAATGAGTAGTGGTCTGTTTTGGAATAGAGCGGTAACGAGGTCTTTTCCGCCGACCTTCTCGCTCTTGTCAGTCCCAGCAGCACTTGCATTTTTTTGTTCAGCTTCAACATCTTCATAACCATCGAACATCTTGAAGTGTGCGAAGTAAAGAACAGCCATCAAAGCGGCGAAGGCGAATGCAACACCCGCATACTTGTTGACCTCACCTAAGAGACCGGCAGATACTGCCGCGGCCGCAGGGGCAGCATAGGAGAAAGCAACCTTGGAAAGGTTAGCCCATGCGCCACGGGTAGAAGCAAGCTGTGAGCGATCATTGGGGGTCTTACCTGCAACAGCGATCATAGAGACGTTTGCAACATAAGGGAAGTTCCAAGTGACCTTCGCAACGATAGCTGCAATGGTAATAACAGTAGCTGCGAGAAACTCGTTGTCGCTGATGCGAATAAATTGAAATGCAAAAAGAAACGGAACGATCCACGGCAGCAAGACGAGCCAAGAGCGATATCGGCCCCACTTCTTAGGCTTGATGCTGTTAAGGATTGCGCCGTATATCCAAGAGAGAGCTGCATCGACAACGCTTGAAACGGTAGTGATTATACCTGCCGTTCCTAGGCTGAATGCTGCCAAGTTAGTCAAAAAAAAGTTGAAGAAGTACGACTCTACGCTGGTCATAAACGTGAAGCCGAAGTCTCCGATTCCGTAAAAGAGTTTTAATGCTGCGCTTAACGGCTTGCCTTCAGGAGCTTTTTGCTCCTGAACATCCACTACCTTGCTTTCAGTACTCATGTTTCCTCCCAAAGTTTGAATCTAACTTGACTGCCCATTGGCTCCCGCCCCCGCTAAGAGCGTCGTGAATGAACAGAAATTACCAGATTAAAGCTTTACCCGCTCGAAACCTGAAAGTGCTTGTGCATAGTCACTGCTGGTAGCTGCGAGAACCGATTCAACGATCATCCACCCAATTTTCCATAATCGTCCCCCGTACTCTAGTTTGATTTGCATGGCTGTCAGATGAAAATAACCGGTTTGCAGTATCGCCATTTCTCCTTTCTATATCATTTGCCTCTGTACTTACGGAGAGATTCTGCGTCTAAGAAGCGGAAACAGACTGAAAGATATGAAAATCAAAATCCATAGCGTTAGGTCGGTCATGATTGAGCAATTTAGTAAATCTATTGCGTTTGGCACAGCGTATGTATATTTCATGTATTTGTCAATATGATTTCATAGTAGTACGTGCGAACGTAATTATTGTTAACCGTAGAATTTACTATATTCACAGCAACAGAGTATGACTTGTTTCCATGAACCGACACAGGCGGATATGTGCTCCTCGTTATCAGCGTCTTTCATAGTACCGGCGCAGTTTCCACTCTTAATACTTGCCGTACTCTTCGATGGTTTCAAACATCGCTTCGATATTTTCGCGTTTGACCATGTCGAAATTGCCGCTGGTATCAAATATGTAGCCGCCACCGGGCATGCAGATATCCAAGACCTTCTTGGTCTCTTCACGAACGCGCTCAGGTTTCGCAAAATACAGGAGAGACATGTCCAGATTGCCTGAAATGCAGTTTTTAGAACCAACGCGTTGCTTCGCTTCAACCATATCTATGGTCTCGAAGTGAATCAGGCATTTACCCTCGGGTAACTCCTCAAGGTACTTTAGTCGGGTGCTGTACTTGCCTTCGGTGTAGACATAGGGTGTGGCGCCCAAATCGACCAAAGCTTCGATAACCTTCATATAGGGGCGCCAGTAGAGACGTTCATACATCTCGTCGCTCATGAAGCCATCCATACCCTTGTGGAGTGGGAAGAAAATGCACTTGACGGGTGCTTCAATATTCTTGAGGTATTGGAATTTCTCGATTTGCAGATCGGCAAGTTTATAGCAGAGTGCCTCGACCTCTTGGGGAGCGGTGAGCATATCTTCCATAACACCGACGGTACCCCGGAAATAATCACCGATAACGTCGTAAGGTACTTCTCCGCCACCAACTGAATAGGCAGGGAATCCCATCTCGGTGATCTTTTTGTTGAGAGCTTGCTGCGCTTCCGCACACTTGACGTTTTCCGCAGCCGCCTCAAAGAAAACCTTGTAGGACTCGAGCATTTCCGCAGACATGAATGGGTCCGCCTCTACGGTTCCCAACACGACCGCGTTATACATAGTGATCTTTTCGAAACCTTTGAGGTTGCGATAGAGGCGTGGCATATGTTTGCGTAACATAAACCCGGTGTAATCCTCCAAGATCTCTGCATATTCATCGTCCTGCATGAATTCAAGTTCGTTCACTTGGAAGTTGCAGTGATCGGCGACCTTGGTCCCCGGCTTGCCGGGCCAATCGATGATCTGGGTTCCGAGGAGTTCATTAGCGCGACCACTGGCAAACTTGGGGTGTGTTTGCGCGTCCAAAATGGGGAAGTCTTCGTAGAATTTGACGATTGCTTGTGTGGCTACATCATAGTTGTACATACCGTCCCGAGCGGTAGCGGTATCGCTCAATATGTAGGGTCCCATACCTTGTTGAGTAATTACCGGCACA
>JAAXUU010000200.1 GCA_013335845.1 Actinomycetota bacterium | reverse complement strand
CCTGGGTCAGCGCAAGATAGTAGCCGCGCACGATATCCCGCACATCGCTGAAATCGCGCGCGGCGGTCACTTCTCCAACCGCAATGATGGGTGGGCGGGACTTGGCTTCGATTTCAGCAATCTGGCTGGCGAAATCCGAAGCCACGAAGCCAACTGTCACCCCCGCGATCAAAAGAATCGAAACGAAGGTCTTTTGCAATATCCCGCGTTCGCTTGCCCAAGAACTACGTATGAAGGTCATCACGGCGTAGAAGGATAATGCGACGATCCCCGTCACGAGACCGGTTCGTGAGCCCGACAGGGAGATATAGGCAAGTGATGATACGATATTGAGAACACCGAATACGCGTATGACAGAAGATTTTCTACGTTGCATGACATAGAGCGTGAGGACGATCGCGATGACGCACAGCACCGCCCCGTAGTTCGGATCGGAATAGACGCCATACAGACGGTTGCCGAACAAACCGATGACCCCTCGACCATACCACCAAATCTCGAGGGTGTCGGTCGTGTAACCGACAAGGCCCAGACACAAACCGGCGAAAGTCGCCAAAGACGTGTACAGAAGAAAAACCCCGGCAATGAGTTTGAACTCGCGCTTGTAGTCGAGAACACCACGATCCATATCAAGAAGATACAACATGAAGAATTGAATCGTCGCCCATGAGATACCTTGCAGGTTCTCGATGTACCCATATTTCAAGGCACCGACAGCGGAAATCACCATACTGAGAATGAAAAGTAGAAGTATCGGAACGAAAGGCATCTTCCGATACTTCTTATTGTTGATCAAACGCGCCAAAAGCAATAACGCACCGAAACCTGCGATGATATAGGCAGCCTTCGAGAGATACGCTTGATTTGCGGTGAAGCTATTGAAAGAAGCGAACGTCAAGATAAGATAGAGGACTTTGAAAACCGTGGTAGCTTGAGGTGCATCGATGGCTTCGACGATTGCTTCGACTCTATTGCGTTTTTGCTTCACGTCCCGCACCAACCTCCGAATAGGAGCCGAGCTCCGCTTCCTCCAAGCAACTCCGATATTCTACCGCAACTTCAGACGCATCACGCAACATTCACCATCAAACTGATATCCGCCCGCAAACACTCCGCAAAACCACCCTTGGCGCTATCGCGATCCCATCACCCATACAGCGGCCGGGAACCGAAAGTTTTCATGCTCTCGCTTCTCCTCCGCATGCATTATTGACCTTGCGAACCAGTCGTTCGTGCGTCTTCTCGACCTCGTCGTTCGTAAGGGTTCTATCGTCAGCGCGATACGCAAGCGAGAAAGCAAGCGACTTCTTGCCCGCTCCGATACGGTCGGCATCACGATACACATCGAAAAGGCGGACCGATTCAAGGAGGTTACCGCCGGCTCCGGTGATCGCCTGCATCACGCGGTCCACCGCTGTGCTTTCATCGACCACGAGTGCAAAGTCGATATCGACCGCGGGAAAACGGGGCACATCCTTGTAATCGCGCATTTCTTGAGCGCTCGACAGAAGAGCCTTCAAGTCGAATTCGAATGCCACGACGGGAGCTTTCGCGTCAAAGGCGTCGAGGGCGAGTGGGTGGATCTCCCCAAGCCAACCAAGTGTCGTACCGCCGCTTAGGACCTCAGCTGCGCGCCCGGGCTGCAAATGAGCGGCGGCATCGGCATCGAGAGCCTTGAAACGCACTTTCTTCACGCACAGTTCACGCATAAGGTTCTCGATGATCCCCTTCCCATCGAAGAAATCGAGTTCGACGGCAGGATCGTTCCATCCGGTATCATTCCATGATCCGGCGAGAACACCCGCGACGAGCTTCTTCTCCTTAGGTTGTTTGCGACCTTCTGCAGCTGCGAAGACATTGCCTATCTCGTAGAGATGGATATTCGATACGCCTCGACTTTGGTTGTAAGCGACGCTACGTAAGAGACCGGGCAGTATCGAGCGGCGCATGACACTTTGCTCACTTGACATCGGATTCAGCAGTTCGACCGATTCCCCTCTTCCCTCCTCGCTCATGCGAAGTTTCGAAAGGTCGTCAGCGGGGCAGAATGAGTAGGTCATCGTCTCATTGAGACCGCATGCGCGTAAGATCTCACCGATTCGAGCGATGCGGATCTGATCGGGAGTCCGGCCCCCGATTCGTCCGCGTCCGCCGGGAAGCGTGGCGGGCACTTTCTCCATACCCCAGAGACGTAGGACCTCTTCATAGAGATCGATCTCGCGCACTAGGTCGGGGCGGAACGTCGGGGCGACAACGGTCAGCAGGCCCTCATCACCTGAAACATCGCCCGCGGATACCTCACTCACGGACACCTCGCACCCGAGACGCTTCAGGATGGTTGTGATGGACGCGACCGGCACCTCGGCACCGATGAAGTCACAGAAATGCCGCACCCTGAACTCGAGTGCTATAGGGGCCAGGGGTAGCGCGTACACGTCCACGATACCGTTGCATACCTCTCCCCCACAGACCTGTGCCATGAGAGCAGCCGCTTGCGCCGAGAAATCGGCCACGGTATTGGGATCCACGCCGCGCTCGAAACGGAGAGAAGACTCCGATATGAGCGACAGGTTACGACTCGTGCGTGAAGTGTGAGCCGTCGAGAATGTGGCGGCTTCGAGCAACACCGTTGTAGTTGCGTCGTCGACTTCCGAATCGAGCCCCCCCATGACACCCGCGAGCGCGATGGGCTTCACCCCGTCACTGATAACCGTCATATCCGAGCTCAGGGTCCGCTCGACCTCGTCGAGGGTTATGAATCGTTCACCGTCTTTCGCGGCACGAACGACGATATGGGCACGCCCGGTCTCGTCTTTCGGGAGCTTGTCGAAATCGAAAGCGTGGAGAGGTTGACCGAGCGAGAACAGGATGTAGTTCGTCACATCGACTACGTTGTTTATGGAGCGAGCCCCGCAAGCACGAAGACGATCGACCAACCATTCCGGTGAAGGGCCCACCTTCAATCCCTTGATAACACGCGCCGAATATCGTGGGCAACGTGACGCATCTTCGATTTCGACTGATACGAGGCTGGAAACATCCTCTTCGCTTTCGACGAGCTCGAATACTTCAGGGTGGACATCGAGATCGTACATCGCTCCGACCTCCCTTGCCATCCCCAACATCGAAAGGCAGTCGGGACGATTGGGAGTTATCTCGAGATCGATGATCGTATCCGTCATTCCGAGATACTCGGCGAAAGGGGTTCCAACGGGCGCATCTTCAGGCAGGATCATGATTCCGGCGTGATCCGACGAAAGACCCAGCTCTCTGCCTGAGCAGTTCATTCCGCAGGAGACCACTCCCCTGAGCTTGCTTTTTTTGATCTGCATCCCGTCCGGCATCACCGTCCCGATGGTGGCGACGGCGACCTTATCGCCTGTAACGAAGTTCTGGGCACCGCATACGATTTGGAGAGGCTCGGGTTTGCCATCCTCCCCGACATTTACTATACCCACGTCAACGGTGGTCACCCAGAGAGTGTCGGCATCGGGGTGATGGTCGCGCGTCAGGATGTGACCGACGTATATACCGTCGAATTCGGCGCCGGTTTTCTCGACGCTTTCGACGCCTGTTCCCGTGAGGTCGAGACGGTCGCAGAACGCTTTTATATCATTGGGAACATCAACCAGTGTTTTAAGCCAAGAATGAGAAATGCGCATCGATGAACCTCCGAATCAGAACTGGCGCAGAAAGCGCATATCGCCTTCGACGAGCATGCGCAGATCAGGG
>JAAXUU010000024.1 GCA_013335845.1 Actinomycetota bacterium | reverse complement strand
GGTGTATGCGATACCAGTTCCGGCGTTGTTTTCATTATTTCCTCAATACGTTGTAAATACAACCGAATCTTGCTTTTTAGTATAGTAGATTATCCATTGTTCGCAAGTTGTTTTATTTGAGCTCGACGGCAAGAGTGAGTGCTATCGAGAGGCGAGTAGTTCATAAGAAGAAAGCGAAGGGGTGAATCAAATGCTAAGGCGAGTGATCAAAATCGACGAGGATGCATGCACGGGTTGTGGAATCTGTGCCGATGCATGTCACGAGGGTGCTATCGGTATCATCGAAGGTAAGGCAAGGTTGCTTCGTGATGATTACTGTGATGGTTTAGGCGATTGTCTCCCAACCTGTCCGACGGGCGCGATAGCATTCGAAGAGCGTGAAGCGCCGGAGTATGACGAAGCTGCGGTCAAAGCCAATCAAGCAAAAGCAACTATCGAGCCATTGCCCTGTGGTTGTCCCGGAACCCAAGCAAAGTCAATCGAAAGACACGAAACACCAATGCCTTCGAGTGGAAGCGGCGATGTTGCCAGTCAACTTTCGCAATGGCCGGTGCAGATCAAACTACTGCCCGAGAATGCATCCTACTTCAACGATGCCAATCTTCTCATCGCGGCCGACTGCACCGCCTATGCCTATGGGGATTTCCATAACCGATTCATCAAGAACCACGTCACGCTGATCGGTTGCCCCAAGCTCGATGCGGGTGACTATACCGAAAAGCTGACGGCGATCATTAAGAACAACTCGATCAAGAGCCTCACGATCGTGCGTATGGAAGTTCCTTGCTGCGGTGGTCTCGAACATGCTGCTAAAACGGCTCTTCAAAATAGCGGGAAGTTCATTCCGTGGCAAGTCGTCACTATTTCCACCGATGGGAAAATACTGGATTAGCAAATGCGAGAGGAAGGATACAAAATGGAGAACATGTTCTGTTTTCAATGTGAGCAGACCGGCAAGGGCGGCGGTTGTACGGGCAATGTCGGCACGTGTGGAAAATCTGCCGGTGAAGCGAATCTGCAAGATAAACTTACCGGTGCTCTCATCGGTCTAGCTCGCGCAGTCGATGGCCACAAACCTACGGCGAGCACCCATAAAGTCATGATGGAAGGGCTTTTCACGACCATCACAAACGTGAACTTCGACGAAGAAACCACGAATGCAATGGTCGAAGCGGTCCAGAAAGAGATCGATGCTCTCGATCCCTCTGTCGGGACAAGTACGTATTATGATATGGTTGGTCTTTGGGAGGCGAACGAGGATGTTCGGTCGCTGAAAAGTCTCATTCTATTCGGTATCCGTGGCGTTGCCGCCTACGCGTATCATGCGTTGATACTCGGCTATTCCGACGACGAGGTAAACGATTTCTTCTACAAAGCCATGGCTGCGATCGGCGAAGACTGGGGCATGGATGAACTTCTCCCCATCGTCTTGGAAGTCGGTGCCATCAACCTCAAATGTATGGCAATGCTCGACGAAGCCAACACGAAGACGTACGGCACTCCCGTTCCTACAACCGTTCCCCTGACAGTGGAGCAAGGTCCGTTCATCGTCATAACCGGTCATGATCTTAAGGATCTGGAACTTCTTCTCGAGCAGACCGAAGGCAAGGGTATCAATATCTACACTCATGGTGAGATGTTGCCCGCACATGCATACCCCAAGCTTAAAGCGTATACGCACTTGAAGGGTAACTTCGGGACTGCGTGGCAGAATCAACAGAAGGAATTCTCCGATATCCCAGCTCCGATTCTATTCACCACCAATTGTCTCATGCCTCCGAGGGACAGCTATAAGGATAGGGTTTTCACGACCGAAGTCGTTTCGTTCCCCGGCGTCGTTCACATCGGTGAGGATAAAGACTTCATGCCTGTCATCGAGAAGGCGTTGGAGCTAGGTGGATATGCCGAGGATACCACGTTCACCGGTATCAATGGCGGTACTGAGGTAACTACCGGTTTTGGACACGGAACGGTGCTATCTGTCGCCGATGTCGTCATCGATGCAGTAAAAGCGGGGGCTATCAAACATTTCTTCCTCGTCGGTGGTTGTGATGGTGCGCGCACGGGCCGCAACTACTACACGGAGTTCGTCAAGCAGACACCTGCGGATTCAGTCATCTTGACTCTCGCCTGTGGTAAATATCGTTTCAATGACTTGGATCTTGGAACGATCGGAGGACTTCCCAGAATCATGGACATGGGGCAGTGCAACGATGCATACAGCGCGATCAAAGTCGCGGTCGCCCTTGCCGATGCTTTCGAGTGCGGTGTGAACGATCTTCCGTTATCGATGGTGCTGTCATGGTACGAGCAGAAAGCCGTTTGTATTCTATTGACGCTTCTTCACTTGGGAATCAAGGACATCTACCTCGGCCCGACACTTCCCGCCTTCATATCGCCGAACGTGCTGAACTTCTTAGTCGAGAACTTCAACATCAGCCCGATCAGCACTCCCGAGGAGGATCTGAAGAAGATTCTCGGGTAGTTTCAAACGGCTCTTCTTCTAAGCGCTGCTATTTGGTAGCGCTATGGGAATCAAGGGAAATCTCGCGTTTGCGGGGTTTCCCTTGATTTCGGTCTCTTTTGATTCCAACCTTGAACGAGCTTTGATTCCCCTTGATTCCAAGATTCGATTTCGTCTGTGCACAAGTTTGTAGTACCCCTCGCCAATTGAATTCTTTACCGTATTAGAAGTTTATGGTATATATACATAAGTTGTTTTTCTCATGAGTGAGTAAGAGAACTTATGAGCAATTTGCCGGAGTTTTTTGAGAAGTGGGCATGCCCCGCTTTTTTTGTACTGTAAGGAGGTTGGTGATGGCGTCCGTAGACATGAAACAGATCTTGATAGACGCACTAGAACCCATTGCCGAAGAAAACGGTCTTGAACTCGTTGCAATCGAACTGGTCGGCTCGAAAAAAGCACCGACCATCCGCGTCTATCTCGATGGACCCGATGGTATCAGCTTCGACCAGGTCATGTCTGCGAATTCGTGGATAGAGGCATATTTCGAGAAGGAAGATCCATTTCCCGGTGCCTACATTCTCGAGGTATCTTCTCCGGGTATAGATCGAATCCTCCGTAAACGTCGGGATTTCGAACGCTTCATCGGTGAAACGGTGGCGATCACCTCGTCGGGAACACAGGGCAACAAGAAATGGACCGGCACTTTGCTTGGGATGCGCGATGACATGGTCGTCGTCGGTATCGATGGGCATGAAGAAGAAATCGAGTTTGCTGATATCGTGAAAGCAAACGTAAAAGGTCAGATTGATTTTAGTGGTGGAAGGGGCTAATAATGGCTTCAGAGTTGATGAGCGCCCTGCTTGCGCTTGCTGTAGAGAAGGACATCGACGAGCTTTACCTGCTCGAGCGTCTTGAACAATCATTGGCGAAAAGCTATCAGAGCGTGCTCGATCTTGAGTTCGATGCTCGCGTGACGATAGATCGCCAGACGGGACGTATTTATGTGTACGAGCTTGTTCCCGTAGGCGAACGCGACGAGGAGACGGGCGAGTTCACGCAGTTCGAAGAACGCGATGTAACACCCGATGATGTTTCCCGTATCGCCGCACAAAACGCCAAGGGAGTCATCACCAACATCGTCCGCGAAGCTGGTCGCCAGCAGATATATAAGGAGTTCGCAGACCGTAAGGGTGAGCTCGTCACGGGTACCGTGCTGCAATCCACTCCCGACTTCACCATTCTCAAGATCCGTGAAGGTGTCGAGGCGGAGCTTCCGCACTTCGATACCAAGCGCAATCCGAATGAGCGGAACGAAAAGCCCGCCAATGAATTCTATCAGCATAACATGCGACTCAAAGCTTTGGTAATCGATGTTCGCGACCCCAGCGCCATCGAAACCAATGCTCGTGGAGAAAATACGCGTCCGGCTATCGTCGTTTCACGTACACACCCCGACCTTATACGTCGCTTGTTCGAAATCGAAGTTCCTGAAATCTACGATGGCGTCGTTGAGATAAAGTCTATAGCGCGCGAAGCCGGTGCGCGTTCGAAGATAGCCGTTCATTCCCGTGAGAACAACCTCGATCCCGTAGGTGCCTGCGTCGGTCCGAAGGGAAGCCGTGTCCGCATGGTCGTGAGTGAACTTCGCGGCGAGCGTGTCGATGTCATCCAATGGAGCGATAATGCTGTCGCCTATGTATCGAACGCGCTCTCACCTGCAAAGGTAAGCGCGGTTATCGTCAATGAGGATACTCATTACGCTACGGTTATCGTCCCCGATGATCAACTCTCGCTTGCAATCGGTAAGGAGGGGCAGAACGCTCGCCTCGCCGCCCACCTGACAGGTTGGCATATCGATATCAAGAGTGCGAGTCTTGTGAATGATAGCCTTCTCCAATCGAACTCGTTACTCGAGGACGATGACGAGGAATCATTGCTCGACGATGGTACTCAGCGTTGTGAATATGTGTCCGAGCAGGGCGTGCGCTGCCGTAATCATGCTCGCGAAGGCAGTATCTACTGTGGCGTGCATGATTCCGAGGAACGTGACGAGAAAGAGTGACGTATGGCTTCACCAGTGCGCAAGGTACCGATTCGGACCTGCATCGCTTGCAGGCGAACGAGCGAAAAGGGTGATCTTGTTCGTATCGTGCGAACCCCGGATACGGGCGTGCTGATCGATGAGCAAGGAAAAATGAGGGGAAGAGGAGCATATATCTGTTCCTCGATGGAATGTTTTGAAGACGTCCGTCGTCGTCGCAAACTGAATGCGGCGCTTAAGGTAGCACTCCTAGACGACGACTACGAAAGATTGCAACGTGATTTCAAAAATCTCGTCGATAAGACGGACGTATAGTAGGGATGGTGGCAGATGGCAAGTATGAGAGTGCATGAATTGGCAAAAGAATTCGGGATGTCGAGCAAGGACCTGCTCGAGCGCTTGGAGGATATGAAGATACCGGCGAAAAACCATGCGAGTACGCTGGTTGATGCCTACGTGGATAAAATAAGAAAAGAAATGGGACCTGAACTTGCCGAGCGCGCTGCTGCTATAGAAGCCGTCGAAGCCAAGAAGGTTGCAGACGCGGAAGCGGCTGCCGAAGCGGCACGCCTGAAAGAGGAGGCTGCACGAAAAGCCGCTGAAGAGGCTGAGCGCACGCGACGCGAGCAGGAACGTCTTGCCCGGGAAGCGGCAGAAGCTATTCGGGCAGCTGAAAAAGCGGCCCGTGAGAAAGAAGAGGCTGAAGAGGCTGCCAGGATCGCCCAAGCTGAGGAACTCGCTCGAGCTGCCGCCGCCAAAGTGGCTGCCGCCACAAAAGCCCCCGTTGTCGTTGAGACGAAGGTTCCCGAGAAGGTTGCTCCAATCGAGCCGTCAAAGGAAGCTGCGTCTGCTGCTGCCAAACAAGAGAAGCGCAGGCCGACGATTCCGACCAGGAAGTCCCGCTATGACGGTCTGCTTTCTCAGATAGAAGCCGAGAAAACGCGTCTTGCCGAAGAAGAGCAGGAAAAGAAACTCGCGGCAGCTACCAAAGAAGCTGAGCGCAAGAAGAAAGACGTCAAAAAGGATGCGAAACCTGCCGCGGGTGAAGATACCGAAGCGAAGCATGCGAAGGGTCCGAAAAAAGATGGCGTCAAGAAAGCTGCAGTCGAGCCCGAAGGAACCGCCGGT
Source organism: Actinomycetota bacterium (assembly GCA_013335845.1). Classification (GTDB taxonomy): domain Bacteria; phylum Actinomycetota; class Coriobacteriia; order Coriobacteriales; family RUG844; genus JAAXUU01. Next base: position 4,641 of record JAAXUU010000024.1, on the reverse strand, counting down.
GAAACCGAGGGTGAGGGTAAAACCGATCGCTATCGTAAGATGGCTCAAGAAGTCGAGAAGTTCCAACGGAATAAAGTACTCGAAGACGCCCGTATAGCAGTGGAAGCTGCCACTACCGAGGCTCAGGGCGAAGGCCGCCGCAAGAAGCGTAAGGAAAAACGCGCGCTCGAGGCTGCCGTGAAAGAAGAAGCGAAGATCGAGCAGGCGATTGCGCGTGGCGAGGAGATCGTGGACGAATCAGTCGCAAAGGTGCCGACCGGTTCCACCGTTTCGGAATTCGCAGAGATCATGGGCGTCGCGAGCAACGATATCATCAAGAGATTGTTCCTTTTGGGAACTCCACTCACACTCACCCAGACGATAAGTGATGAGCTTATCGAACTGATCGCTAGCGATCTCAATCGTGAGGTCCGCATCACGGTACCGGAAGATGAGGAAGCTCTCGTATTCTATGATGCCCCGGATGAACTTATAACCCGTCCTCCCGTTGTGACCGTCATGGGCCACGTAGACCACGGTAAGACCTCTCTTCTCGACGCGATCCGTAAGACGGGCGTCGTCGAAACCGAAGCGGGTGGAATCACCCAGCACATCGGAGCTTCCGTCGTGCACCTTAAGAATCGTCAGATCACGTTCATCGATACACCGGGACACGAGGCGTTCACCGCGATGCGTGCGCGTGGTGCGAAAGTTACCGACGTCGTCGTATTGGTCGTCGCGGCTGACGACGGTGTTATGCCTCAGACTGTTGAAGCTATCAACCATGCTCATGCAGCGGGAGTCCCGATCGTCGTCGCCGTTAACAAGGTCGACAAACCCGGTGCGGATCCGACGCGCGCCCGCCAAGGACTTACCGAATATGGCATCATTCCCGAGGAATGGGGCGGACAGAATATGTTCGTCGATGTTTCCGCGAAACAACGTCTCAATATCGACGATTTGCTCGAGACCATCCTCCTGCAAGCTGATGTGCTGGAGTTGAAGGCAAACCCCAACACGCTCGCGAGTGGTTTCGTCATCGAATCGAATCTCGACAAAGGCCGAGGGCCTGTTGCGACTATGCTGGTCCATCGTGGTACGCTTCACGTTGGAGACGCCTTGGTCGTCGGAACATCCTATGGTCGCGTGCGTGCCATGTACGACCCGAAAGGTAACGTCGTTACCGAAGCTCTTCCTTCCGATCCGGTAGAGGTCATCGGACTTTCGAGTGTAGCGACAGCCGGAGACGAGTTCCGTGTATTCGAAGATGAACGTGATGCGCGCAATCTTGCAGAAGAGCGTGCACTCCGCCATCGTCGTCTCGCCGAGCAGAAGAAGACCCACATCTCGCTCGAGGATCTTTTCGCGCGTATCGAAGAAGGAAAAACCACCGAACTCAACTTGGTCGTCAAAGCCGACGTCCAAGGATCGATCGAAGCCTTGCAAGACGCACTCAATAAGATGGATCAATCGGAAGTGCGCATCAATGTCATCCACTCGGCCGTCGGTGGTATCACCGAAACGGACGTTACCTTGGCAAGCGCCTCCGACGCCATCATCATCGGCTTCGGTGTACGTCCTCAGCCCAAGGCTAAGCTGGCTGCGCAAAAAGAGCAGGTCGATATCCGCACCTATCGCGTCATCTATAAGGCGATCGAGGAAATCAACGCTGCCCGCGTCGGTCTGTTATCGCCTGATATCGTCGAGAAAGATACCGGTAGTGCAGAGGTTCGCAGCTTGTTCCGTGTACCGAAAGCCGGTGTGATCGCCGGTTGCTATGTGACGGAAGGCGAGATAGCGCGCGATAACCAGATCCGTATCGTCCGCAACGGAACCGTTGTGCACGAAGGCAAGATCTCTTCGCTCCGCCATTACAAAGAAGATGTCAAGACCATCAAGTTCGGCTACGAATGCGGTATCGGTATCGAGAACTTCCAGGATGTCAAGGAAGGCGACGTCATCGAAGGTTTCCGCGTTGAGGAAATAGCGCGTAAGGCGTAGTTTCTTTACGTAGTCATATCGAAAATAAAAGGATTCGCTATGAAACAAAAATCATCTTCTCGTAAAGTGAATGAGGCGGCTCGCACCAAGATCGCCTCCATTCTCCTGTCTGAGATTTCCGACCCCCGACTCAACCTTATCACGGTGACGGGGGTGGAGTGTTCTTTCGATCGTTCATTATGTGCCGTATTCATCTCCGCCGATAAAGACCGCTATGAGGAAGTCGCTCAAGGGCTGGAGTCGGCAAAGGGTCGTATACGATACCTGCTGGGCAAGGACTTGGACTGGCGAGTGACACCTGAAATACGGTTTGTCATCGATGTATCGGCCGACCATGCCGAGCGCATCACCGAGGCATTGAAAAACGTCCCTGAGACGATGTCGATTCCGAAGGACGAAGATGGTAGTCCAATCGTATGATGAGATAGTCCGTAGTCTTCGTTCTGCTAAGACGGTTGCAGTTTGCGGACACGTACATCCCGATGGCGACTGCGTCGGGTCTGTGCTTGCCCTTGTTGCTGCTCTGAAGAGTATCGGTATCGAGGCGACTCCGTTGTTCGCCGATGATTCGAATCTTTTAGATATGTATCGTTTCATGCCCGGTTATGAGTCTTTTATTTCGTCGAGCGGCTATACAGGCAACCCCGATGTATTCGTCGCTCTCGATACTCCCAATAAAGTGAGACTCGGATCCGCAGGAGATGTTCTTGGGCGAGCAAGAGTGAGCGTTGCTGTCGATCACCATCCGGATACCGAAGACTTCGTGGACTATTGCTTCAGTGATCACGGAGCGGCTGCTTGCGCGATGCTCGTCTGGGATCTGATACACAAACTCGAGGTCGGACCGGATGCCGGTATTTCTACCTGCTGCTACACTGCTTTGGTCACCGACACGGGCAGCTTTCAATTCCAGAACACGTCCGCTGAAGCGTTGTTGTACGCCTCGGATTTTTGCCGTGCGGGTGCTAACCCTTCCGACATCGCAACACGTGTATACCAAAGTCGCACGTATGCGAGCATGCAACTTGAATCGCGTGTTGCCTCTCGCGTGGTTATCGATCGAGTCAGAAGAATCGCATATTCATGGGTCACTCATGAGGACTACGTTGAATGTGGCGCGACGAAAAGCGACGGAGAGAATCTAAGTGATACCGTTCGTTCGCTCGCGGGGATCGATATCGCGATACTCCTGCGAAGCGATGATGGTATCGTGAGGGGTAGTATACGTGCGAAAGATACCACGGACGTGAGCCGCATTGCGCAAATGCTCGGGGGTGGAGGACATGTGGCCGCCGCCGGGTTCACTTTGGCAGGAAGCATCGAAGACGTTCTCGGCACATTGCTTCCTCTGTTCGATGAGGGCAATTAGGTGAAGCGGGGGGAGAGCGGTATCTGCGCTTTGATCGCGGTCGACAAGCCCTACGGTCTGAGTTCGCACGATGTCGATAATCGTATCCGCCGTATCTACGGCGAAAAACGTGTGGGACATGCAGGCACGTTGGACCCTGCGGCTACCGGACTGCTTTTGGTGGGTATCGGACCGGCAACACGCCTTGTACCTTATCTCACAGGGCATTCGAAAAGCTACGTCGCCCGCATCACCTTCGGAATGGCAACTGATACCGACGATGCGACCGGTACACCTTGCGCAACCGGAGCGGTTCCTCCTGAAATCTCCGACCCGGCTTTCGCCGCCCGTTTCATCGAATCGCTTCAGGGCGAACACGAACAGATGCCACCCGCATTCTCCGCTATAAAAAAAGACGGTAAGAAGGCTTATGACATTGCTCGTGATGGGGGAGTGCCGGATTTGGATGCGCGGCATATTTCCATTTTGGATGCGCGTCTCATAGCGGTGGATTGCGACGACGAAGGCACCGTCTCCTGGGAGGCCGAGTTCTTCGTATCGAAAGGGACGTATATCCGTGCGATAGCGCGGGATATCGGGACCTCGCTGGGGACCTGCGCGCACCTCTCTGCATTACGACGTACGTCTATCGGGAACGTCGGGCTGTCCCTTGCATATGCTATAGAGGAATTCGAGGCTGACGATATCGAAGCTCAATGTATCAATCCTGTAACAGCACTCGGTTTTCCTGTCGTTGAAATCGAGCGAGACGATATACTTTCGCTCGTACAAGGTAAACATATCAGCGTTCATCGCCCGCTTGAAGACGGGCTTGTTTGTGTTGTGTGTGAGGACAGGCTTCTTTCTATCCACGAGGCGGACAAGGGCGTTTTGCGAGCGAAGACAGTTATTCCTGGAGGGGTTTTAGGTGCACGAAAGTAAGAGCACTATAGTACGATGGTCGCCGGAGATCAGTTCTATCGGAGATGCCGTTTGCGCTATCGGCGCGTTCGACGGCGTTCAGTGCTGCAACTTCATCGTTTTCCGGCTGGAATTCCTTGGGTTTGCGCCCACGACGTCCTGGCACTTTCACCGAGGGGAGGATGTAGCCAGAAGTGTCGATCGCAGCCAGCGTGGCAGCGTCTGTCGTTTGCACGACAGTTGCCGATGCATTGCTGGAAGTCTCTGCAGCAGCGATATCTTTTACTTTTGCCTTGGCGGGCAAGTGCGCTTCGGCCGTCTTTGCTTTTGCTTTGACAGGTTTGTCCTCAGCAGGCTTTTTTACTTCCTGGGCAGGTTTCTGAGCCGGCTTG
>JAAXUU010000023.1 GCA_013335845.1 Actinomycetota bacterium | reverse complement strand
CACGTAGGGGATGAGCCAGAACAACCAGACAACCACGCTGAAACGATGGAAACTCTCGCGCCGTTTCTCTTGGTTCCTGACAACTACCAATGTGGCCCAGGAGGCATGGAAAAGCATGAGAATCACCGCAGCAGCCCCAGTGAGCACATGCAAGCTCATATTCGCCGACCCGTCGTTTGCCATGTTGGTCATGAGGAAGGTACCCGCGGTGTCGCAGGCAAGGCCAAGCCAGAACATGGCAAGATGCCAAGCTTCAAGCGTCCCCTTGTGACGCTCGGCGAACACGCCGATGGTATATTGGATTAGGGCTGCGGTGATTGCTACCATGGGCAGCACAATGGTCATGCTCACGCTCATACTCCTCTAGGATTCATCGTTCGAAAGATTATAGTCTTAGCCCTGTTGACTTGACCTCACTTAATCCAATCCTGCTCCAGTTTTAGGAGAACGGTAGAATCGGGTCTGGAAGGAAAGCGGAATTCCGCTCAAAACAGAAGTCGAATCGAAGTTGTTCCCTACAACGAACCGCTCTCTCAAGGAATGCGATGGAGTTTGAGGATATCACGCAACGAGAAGCGGTCCCCGCTTAAAGCAATGCGTCAACAAGAGCGGGGGCCAAATTCATACTGACCTAACTCATAAGATAATGGTACGTTTTGTACCGACTACGTGGTATATCCCTCAATAATTCTTGGCAAGAAATATTGAAAACTTAATCCCATTATTAAATGTATTCTGAGTTGCCAGGAAAGGAGAGCGAGTCAGGCTTATGCCCTACTTTTGGCAGGGGATCTTTCGGCAAGGATGAAACTTTCGATGCGCGCCCTCATAATGGGTAAAGAAGTCTGAATGAAATACTATTTTGTAGCGTAGTGTATGCGGAAATTAGATAGCTTGCGCGCATTCGATAGCATTACCTAACACTACCTGATACTAGATTGCATTACAGGTCATTCCCACTCGATCGTTAACAAGATTCTCTGAGTCGCCTAAGTTCTTTTCGGCCGCTCCAGTTCGGTGAATAAATGGGCTCAGTGAGATGTATCTGTTGGAAGTGTAACGAATCTTTTGAACTCAAAATGAACTCAATATTTTGAAGGTGATTTATTCCCCTATTTGAATCTCACCGAAACCGACTTATTCGCATACAAGTTCCTCGCCGATAAGGTCATGTGCGACCTCTAAACTCTTGAATCGCAAACTGTATTCCTCGCCGCGGTTAAAGGCAAGCAGAGAGATGCCTCCATACCAGACCACCTTCTCGTCTATGACGGCGAAATCAGGGCACGGACCAATGCTTATGATGATTGCGCATCCGAGTGCCTGGAGGTCTGCGACAGGCGCAATAACAGCATCACTCTTCTGCTCGGACACATCATCCGACATTTGTAGTATGACCGTTATGGAAACCCCTCGCTTGATTGCTTCCCCGATGCAGTTCGCAAGTTTTTCGATGCACCGAATGTGAACGCGCGAGGCAGAAATGACAATCGAGTAGGTGCTGGTAAAGATGTCGTTTTCGAGTGCTACCAGAAACGTTGTGGGGTTGAAGATGGTTTCAAAAGAATCGTCGTGACCATCGCCCGATCGTATCTTGTAACCCAGACTGGCATAGCCTTTCAAACGTTTCTTATACATCCGGTCCAACATAGGGATATTGACATCGATATAGTCGTACACTAGCACAGAATCCTTACCTTCGTGTTCTCGATGTAGTCGCCCAACATATTGAGCCAGCATACCCTCCCAAGAAATCGGAGCAGCAAGAAATAGCGTGTCGAGGCGCTCCTCATCGAACCCTTCTCCGATGTAGTTGCCGGTTGCGACTATAGCAAAAGAGTCTCCTTTGGGGATTGCCTCAACTAATTGGAGTTTTTCGCGACGCTCCTTCGGAGTTCCCGCACCTGTTAGAAGGATGATTCTATATCCCTTTGCTATCAGAGAGTCCGCAAGATAGGTAGCATGGCTTCGCAACCGGGTTAGCACGAGGGGAGTTCGACCTTCGTCCAACACGGAGCAGATATCCTCGACTATGGCATCATTGCGTAGTTCATGGGTACAAAGCTGCCCAAGTATCTGATTGAAACTGATACCGGCTTCAGTATGCTCCAAGCGGGCATTGCTGAAACATGGCACAAGGTAACGGCTGAATGATTGCCGGGTGGCTTGCTCTTTCGCGCTTACAATATGACGCAGCGGCCCACAATGCATAAAGATGATACTATCGAGCCCATCTTTCCTTTTTGGTGTCGCGCTGAACCCATATACGTAACGCGCCTTTATACTGCGCATGATGGATTCGAATCCTACGGCAGGAACGTGATGACATTCATCACAGATGACTAAGTCGTACTCTTTTACTATGTCCTTGACCTTTTTCTCGCCCCGAACATCGCCCTTCTCGAAAAGTGCTTGAAACAATGCGATGTCGATAACTCCGCTAGGAATGCACTTGCCGGCACCCATCTGGCCTATAAGCGATCGTTTTTTCTTGCTTTTCCTCCCCGTCTTGGTCAGAAGCTCAGGAAGAGTTTCGTCAATGTCGAGAAATCGTTCCAGACTATGGCGCCACTGATCCAACAGCGCGCTCGATGGTACCAATATCAAGGTGCGCACCTTGTGCTTTGCGATGAGGTTTGCTGCGATTACGGTTTTCCCAAAGCCCGTGGGTGCGGATAGAACTCCGATATCATTCCGGAACAACGCGTGTGCTGCTTGTTCCTGTTCGGTCCTGAGCTTGCCCGAGAACTCGATGCTCAGCGTTCTTCCCCGATTACGCTGATCGTCTACGGTATAGGAAGCGTTGTGACAATCGAGAAAATCGAAGAGGGCTTGCTCACATCCTCGTGGGAGTGCGATATGGTTTTCATATTCCACACCAAGATAGATAATCCGGGGCTTTCCATAAACGGACTGCCTCATAGCCTGTGCTCGATAGAATTCTGGGTTGGCAAACGCCGCCAGACGCCGAATCCGATTCAACGCGGCATCAGAAAGCCCTACTTTGGCAATGAAGATCATATTTGCTCTGGTCAGGGCTACTTGTTCCGGGAAATCACTACTGGATAGACCCCCTTGCTTCTCCAGTAATCGATGGGTTATCTGACCTGAAAAGCCTGTCACTGCCTTGATATCCACCAACTGACCCAATGAATCGCCGTTTGCCTTTGCGATAATGCGCTTCGCATCAGCTTCTGTGATCCTTGAGACAGAGGAGAGAAAACGCCACTGGTCTTCAAAAGGCTGAAAGGCTTCATCGACAAACAAACTGTTGCCCTTGTCCAACGCTCGTCCTTGAAGCGGAAGGGCGATGAGATTCCCCAACCCGTTTTCCTGAACGGAATCCTGCGTTGGGAACAGACGGTCGTAAGCAGTGAAATTCATCGCCCCGCTTTGCTGCATAGCGATGGTGATAAGCGTGCATCCAAGGTCCCTGGCCAGGCTTGCCTCCACTTTGGCCTCGAAGAACAACCATGCATGCGCACCATTTCCTGACCGGGATCGCTCGACAGCAACACAAAGGTTTTCTTGCTCGCATGCCATTCTGAAAGAGGTTACCTCTTGCTGCCAATCAGCCTTGTCGAAATCTGCTACAAGAATGTACGTCTTCGATTCCTCGACGACAGGATATAACCCGACAATACCACAACCATCTTGTTGCTCACCGCGAAAGTGGTGGATGAGGACCCTATCATCGAGAGGGAGGAGTTCACGATGCAAACAGCTTTCGCATCTGATCTTCGGTTTCTTGCAAAGCGACCGATCCCACTCATGTGCACATGCGGGGGCGTAACCTATCCTTGCCAGTTTCTTGCTGAAATAGCTCTTTGCATAAACGTCTTCACGCCCTTTGAAAAGCGAACGAAACAGCGCGATCTTCGCGCTGGTGGAACTATCTGACGTTACAACTCCACGCGATTCGAACTCTTGCACCAGAAGTTGTACTCCGGTCTGCCACTCGCTTTCGGTAACAAAATAGTGTTGTTCATCAGGGCCGAGACAAATCGCAATACAACCGTCGCCGCTCGCGTGATCAATCATTTCAACTAAGCGGTATTCATAACCATTGATGACAGCCCGCTTCCATGCACCTGGATGACCCATTTGTACTCCGACTTTGACTGGCCATTATTCTGTACGCAATATGCAACAGACACAATGCTATTTTGCTGCAATCACGTTCTTCCGAGAAGAAAATCTTTAGCTGGGATTATACGGATCCCCTCTATGTCTGCTGAGTAAGATCCCTGTCTTACGATTACCCATTTCTCATAGGCATCACGAATGGAACGGAGTGACGCCAACTCACGTTCGCGCGTAGTCTCACTGAAAAGTTCATCAACGACTTGGATGTAGATAGTCCTACCATCACGCAAAGCAATGAAGTCAACTTCCTTGCTGTAAAGTTTGCCCACATGGATACTGTAGCCCTCGAAGAGCAGCTGAAGAAAGACGATGTTCTCGAAGATTCGTCCGGTGTCTAACTGGCGATAACCCAGCAGATAGTTCCTGATTCCTGTGTCAACAGAGTAATACTTTGGTTTTGTCCTCAAGAGATCTTTCCCCTTGATGTCGAACCGCACGACCGGATAATAAAGATACGCATCGACCAAAGCCGAGACATAGTTACTCACCGTCTTGTCCGTAGTTTTCTCGCCAGAGTCGGTGAGTACGTTGGCGATATTGTTGCTTGAGGTGATATTGCCTGCGTTGTCTGCAAGGTACTCGCAGATCTTTCGCAATAATGCAGGACTCCCGAGTGCTTTACGCGAGGTGTCACCTTCGCGCGCGATGACGTCCCGCTCGACAACGGAATCATATAGGCTGCGCATGTAAACTTCGTGGTCGGATTGCGTGATATCCAAACTGGCTAGTTTGGGCATCCCCCCGAACTGCATATATCTACCCAACAGTGCATCAATTGTATAGACTTTTCCATCCGCGCCGGTGGCGATATCGGATTGCAACGCGTCATCCGATGCGGCTATGTTGCAAAATGAAAGATACTCAGAAAACACGAGGGGAAGCATCTTTATCTCGACGTAACGTCCCGATATGTAGGTTGCCAAGTTGCTTGACAGCAGATATGCGTTTGAGCCTGTCACATACAGGTCGCAATCAAAGTCAACACGCATGGCATTTACGGCGTTCTCCCAACCTTTAGCCTTTTGGACCTCGTCGATGAAAATGTAGGTCTTCTTGTTTGGGTGGAGACGCGTTTTGAAATACTCATACAGCTCTTCTTCGTTGGAGACCTCGACGCTCTTACTTTCAAGATTGAGCGAGACAATCTGCTGTTCCTCAACACCCTCCGCCCTAAGACCCTCTCCAACAAGGGCAAGCAGGGATGACTTGCCGCACCTACGCACACCTGTGACAACCTTGATCAGGTCGGTATCGCGGAAACGCAGCGCCATTTCAAGATAGTGTGGTCTAGGAACAAGCATGGTTATTTCCCTTCACTCCGAAAACTTTAATAATTTTAACTTTTTCGGAGTTGAGAAACAACGCTCAAAAGAAAATGGTTGAAACTTTACAAAAGTGACATCTGACGGTCAGGTTTTCGACGCACGAGATGCGTTTCCCCACGCAGGAATATCTGCGAAGCAATGAAAAACCTCCCTGACTGACAGAAGAACGTCAGAGAGGTTTTTCATTTTGCTTGGTGAGTAAGTTACATGTGCCTAACATGTATTTGGTTAGACCAGATGGTATTTCGCACTATCAGATAAAACGAGCTAACACTGCACGTATTGAGAACATATGTGCGTATTTCACTCCCACTCGATTACCGAAGTTTAACCTGTCGTTTCAGGGGTTGTTTTACCTGCATTTATTACCATCATTACCAGTATTATCACCATCATAATGTGGCTTCAAGAATTATCAGTACGATTTTAGTACGCATGTTTGAATAGGGAATGTCGAAGGTATCACAGGAACCCGGTCTCCGAACTCGCATTCCCTATTTTATTTCTTGCCATGCCTTCAAGGCATACGAACTCATGCAATACAAGTATTGGATTATATGATGAGTACACGCGTATCCTTTTCCGCGGAGGAAGGATGATCGAATTGTGTCCTACCGATAACGAAAAGGAGAAGGACTGTGAGACGCTCAACATAGATACTAGCGCTGACGTAAAAGCGCGTTCTCCGCATAAAATGAGGCGGGAGCCCACGGGTTCCGCCTCATCATTTTTTCGTAATATCGCATTGTGTTGTGCCTACATCAAGTGCATGCGGACGAGCACCTCGAATGAACCCTCCTCGAGCCCGAAGACGATGGCGACACCTTCGGCGACAGTTGAAGTGATGGGCGCGGCCTCGCAGACGGGGCCGTCTACAGCATTGGTCAGGGAGATCTTGTAGCCCGCTCCGGGAGTCTTGACGAAGCACTTGATGTGCCCGATGAACCCACCTGCCTCCTCGACCGCAGATCCCAGGGAGGCAATGCGCCCCGCCATCGTGTCGCGCGCAGCCTCGAGTTCATCCGCCAGCGTAAGGCGATACGATGCCACGAGCGAGATGTCATGAGTGGTCAGCTCGAGGAAGTCGCCCACAGGAGCGTGATGGTGATGGCGGTCCTCATTGGCATGGTTGCGGCCCTCATAGTCGTGCCCTGCATGGTCGTGGCAGCCGCAGGTGCAGCTCTCGACATGCTCGTCGTGCTCGTGCGCCACACGCGCATGTTCGTGCCCATGTCCGTGTGTCATTAGCCTCACATCCCTCCGAGTAGCGCGTCGAGCACGCTCGCTTCGATGCCAGCAGGTGGGTTGACGTAGTAGAGCGCTGCGCTCTCATTGAACTCTCGTACCGACTCCTCCACGAAAGCACACTCTTCCTCATCGACAAGGTCGCCCTTGGTCACGAGGATGACATCGGCGTCGACGAGCTGCGATTCGAGCAGTGTCGACACCATGCACTTGCGGTACTTGCGCCAGCGCTTGGCGTCGACCACACAGCAGGTGCGCACGGGCAGGCCTGCGAACTCGACGATGTCGCGCTTCACCGCACCGGGCGAGGCAACGCCCGTCGTCTCGAGTACCACGTAGTCGGGGTCGAGGTCCGCTTGCAGCGCGCGCAGCCCGTTCACAAGATCAACGCTCAGGGTGCAACACACACAGCCTGAAAGCATGGTGTCCACCGTATAGCCGAAACCGAGCGCCTGATCGTCGACGCCCACCTCGCCTATCTCGTTTTCGATGATCGCGAGCCTATTGGATTTATCGGGGGCGGTTTCCGTGAGACGACGCGCGAACTGCAGCAGCACGCTCGTCTTACCTGCTCCGAGGAATCCTCCGATGATGATTACGCCGTTCAAAATCGCTCCTCATACCGAAATCGTATTTCGTCAAACATAGCACAAGAGGGCAACGTTTCCGCGCTGCCCTCTGAGAGTACACAAAGGATCACCCACGTTATGCGATGCGGTAGTCGATCGTCGCCTGAATCATAGCGTCGACGCACTCCGCATTGGCGTTGAGCGGGCAGTCGCAACCGGAGCTCACGATGAGACCGGTCTCGGGGCCTACGTCGTCGATGAGCTTGGTCGTGTAGTCATAGACCTCGTCCGGCGTACCGAAGGCGAGCATCGTCGCAGGCACATCGCCCATGATGGCCATATGATCGCCGAGAATATTGCGCGCCTTGCGCAGGTCGGTGCTGCTGTCGGTCATGAGCAGACAGGTGCGCTCCGGAAGCTCGAGCAACGTTTCGAGTTCGCTGTCCCAGCAGGAATCGAAATGCAGAATGGGAATGGTGCCGTGCTCGGCGGTAACCTCGACAAGCTTCTTGAGATACGGCCAGACGAACTCCATGAACATGTCGTGGTTCATGAGCTGTGGGGCCGCACGCCAGCCGCCCACCCATGCGCCAAGCGGATGCAGGGCTTCGAGCTGGCCTACGTAACCGGCGTAGCTGAATTCGAATGCCTTGTCCATGGCGGCCTTGACGAGCTCGGGCTCATCCATGAGGTCGAAGAAGAAGTTGGTCATCTGGCGAGCACCGCAGAAGGCCTCGATAGGTGCGCACGCAGTGGCAGCGTTCATGACGGGAACCTGCGCCTCCATCGCGCAGCGACCGAATGTGTTGGGCGCGGCGGCGATGAACGAAGCCATCTTCTCCAGAGGATCATCGAGCTTGGTGTGCATGAAGTTGGCGAGCCAGGGGCCGTATCCATCGCGGACGATGATTTCGTAATCGTCGAGCGTCATAAGCTCTTTTTCATCGAGCTGCCAGAGCTCGTCGTCGCCGAGCTCGTAGCCCGGACGCTTGACCTGTGAGAGCCACAGGACCGAAACCGCGTAGGGCGAGAACTGCGGCGAATGAAGCGAGTCGATACCCGAATGGTCGAGGCAGAATCCCACCGCTGCATCAGCGGCCTTGTCGAAGTCCGTCGTGAACTCGGTCATGTTGTAGCCCTGAGCACGGGCCATGTAGGCAGGACCACTGTAGGAGAAGGGGATCTTGTCGACCTTCTTCATATGAATGGCGTCGAGCGTGCGCTTAAGCCTTTCTTCGTAAAGAGACATTAGACAACTCCAATCTGTCCGATTCGGCAGAAGACATCTGAATTATAATGTTGCCGCCGATAGCATGCATATCAAACGGTATGGGTGCTATGATAATGTATATCAAATACGGTTTCTACGTTTGAGAGTGGCAATTATCCGCGCTTTTACGCTCCCCTATTTGGCTGTTTCGGACAAAAGGATTACGTCATGAAATTGAGCTTGTCGATGATTTCCTGGTACCTGAGAGACTACACGCCCGAAGTCTCCATCACAGAGGATGAGCCCTGTATCGAAGGTTTACGCCTGATAAGCGATAAGGATTTCGTGCTTGAGGACAGCTTCGTGCTCTTCGGCAAAGCCGAGGATTTCTTCTCTGACCCGTATTATCGTGGTGTGTTTCTCGTCGCCCACCGCCACAGTACCATGCTCATCCGCGGATATCAGTACGACGAGCTTCTCAACAGACTGCTCTCCGCCTTCGATTACTTCAATTCGTGGGAGAGCCGTCTGCTCGAGCTAGCGGGGCGCCATGCAAGCCTACAGGAAATCATCGAAACCGCATCGGAGGCCATCTCCAACCCCATTGCGGCCGGCGGTTTTCACGGACCCTTTTCGACAACGAGCCTCGATGGCTTCAGCGCAGATCCCTACTGGCAGCACGTCGTTTCGAGCGGTCAGCTGCACCCGGCGATCAATCAGGACGTGTATTTCAACGACGAGGGGAAGCTGATCCTCGACCTGAGTGACAAGCCGGTCCTCGTGCAGAACGTGTATCGAGGCGGTGCTCCGGTCATGATGCTCTACATCAAAAACGGCGAGCAGAACGTCGGCGTTCTGGGTATTCTTCAGGAAAACGAGCTGCTCACCTCTATGAACGGCCAACTGGCACCGCGCCTCGCGTCTTGCCTGGGCCACGCGGCCGAATTCTTTTTTCCGGAGGGCAGCGCCCGGACAAGTCAGGATATTTTCTCCGACACCCTGCGAGGCAGAACCGTCGGCGACTCGAACACGGGCTTCCTCGAATCTTGCCTGCCCGAAGGCCTCTGGCGCGTCATAGTCTGCAGGCACCTCACACGACACGACCGGCTCGCGATCCAGTCCATACGCAATTCACTGACCCAAAGTCTGGGAGCGCGGCTGATAACGGAGTTGGACGAATGCGTGGTAGCTGTCATCGCAGACGAGATGTACGAGAAACTCGCTCGGTCGGAAAAACAGAAAAACGAGTTCGAGCACCATTGTTTCGCGGTGTCCATGAAGGGCTCGCGGGCGAATGATCTGCGCGTCTGCTACGAACAAGCGGTTTTTGCCCTTGAGTGCTCGGAGGGCACGGCAGGCATCTTCCGCTGCGAGGATTATGCGTTCGAATACCTGATCAACGCATTCAGAGCGCAACAACTCAGCCGTTCCATGCTGCACCCGGCACTTGGCATCCTCGGCCATTATGACGATGAGCACGGAAGCATGCTTCTTGTGACCCTCTGCTCCTACCTATTGAACTCTCAGAACAAGGTGCAGACGGCTCAGGATCTGCATGTACACGTGAACAGCTTGAAGTATCGACTACAGCGCATACAGGAACTCACCGGCATCGATTTCGACAACCGGTTTGAAGTGCGTTTTCTGCTGCTGTCGACGTGGCTTTTCGAGGCTAGGTGATGTGTGCATCCCCTAGCCCCGGTAGCCGGCCGCTTCCAACAACCCGGTCATGAACTGCGCATAGCGCTCCGCGGCTTTTGCAGCCAGCCCTTCATCTCTTACGTGCCAAAAAACGTTCAGGGTGAAACCTCATAAACGAGATT
>JAAXUU010000022.1 GCA_013335845.1 Actinomycetota bacterium | reverse complement strand
TTCCGATCTCCCGAGAAGTTCACTATTGTCGCGCTCGCCGCCAATCGGAATATCGATCTCGTGGTGCAGCAGGCGCGGGAATTCTCGGTCGACTATGTAGTCATGGGCGATGAGTCATGCAGGGGTGACGAGCGCTTGAACGAGCTTGCCGCATCCGGTATAGAGGTCGCCTTCGGAAGCGTCGCTATCGAGGCGTTCGCTTCCTTGCCTGAGGCCGATTACATACTGAACGCATTGGTCGGAGCGGCTGGTCTGCGCGCAAGCTATGCCGCACTCGCCGCCGGAAAACGCCTCGCGTTGGCGAACAAGGAATCCCTCGTCGTCGGCGGCGACTTGCTCATACCACTTTCAACCCACGAGACGCTTCTGCCGGTCGATAGCGAACATGGTGCGATCTATCAGTGTCTTCTCGGGGAGGATGTCAAAGAGGTTTCCCGAATCTGGCTTACGGCATCCGGCGGTCCTTTCTATGGGAAGACCCGTGAGTTCCTTGAGACGGTGACTTCCCGGGATGCGCTCGCGCACCCCACGTGGAAGATGGGTCCCAAAATCACCATCGACTCCGCGTCTCTCATGAACAAAGGCCTCGAGGTGATCGAGGCGCACCACCTCTTCGGATTGGACTATGAGGATATCTGCGTGTTGGTACACCCTCAAAGCTGCATACATTCGATGGTCGAATTCTGCGATGGAAGTGTGAAGGCGCATCTTGGGGCGACCGATATGCGGATACCCATCCAGTTCGCACTTTCCTACCCAAGCCGTTTAGCGGCACCTGTCGCACCCCTCGACTTCAGGAACTCGGCATCTCTCACGTTCGGCGCTCCCGACCTCGAGACCTTCCGTTGCTTGGCACTCGCACTTGACGCGGGACGTACCGGAGGGACCGCTCCGGCGGTGCTCAATGCAGCCAACGAGGTCGCCGTAGCTGCATTTCTGCGCGATTCATGTAGATTCACCGATATAGATTACGTGGTGGAAACCGCTTTGAATGCACATGAAACCTGCGCGGTATCCTCGTTGGAGCAACTCGAAGAAGTGGATGCTTGGGCCCGCGATTGCGCCCGACGCACATTGACCGATAGGCGATAATCTATGGATACACTGCTCGTTATTTTCTGGGGGATCGTTCTCCTTGCCACCGTCGTTTTCATACATGAATTGGGACACTTTCTGAGCGCTCGCGCTTTCGGCGTCCGCGTGACCGAATTCATGATCGGTCTTCCCGGTCCCTCGATAGGATTCACCAAATGGGGAACGCGGTTCGGCGTCACTGCGATTCCATTGGGGGGCTATGCCCGCGTCGCCGGGATGGAAAGCGGTCCCGAGAACATCCATCTCAAAGACGCGCTCGCGTATGTGTATCGTCACGGTTCGACCGATGAGGAGCATCTCGCTGCAGCGCTCGATATCGACGTTTCCTCCGCGCAAGAAGTGCTGATCATCCTCTCGGGCTGGGGAAGCATTGTCACGCCCAAGAACAAACTCGTCGACAAGATATATCTTGCGCCCGCCGACGGTGTATATGTACGCGGAGAAGCCCGTGTGGTCGAGGATCCTCAAGCTCTTATCGATGAGCAGCGCAAGGGGACCTATCGCGCGCTCCCGTTCTGGAAGCGTATCTGCGTTCTGTTCGCCGGACCTTTGACGAACATCTTCGTCGCGGTGCTTGCCCTCGTTCTGCTCCTCTCCGCGCATGGTGTTTGGCTGACATCAACAACACTTGACGGTGTGGCCGAGGGTTCTCCTGCGGCAATGGCGGGTATCGTCGCAGAAGATAAGATCGTCGCAATCGACGGAACCGCGGTCGAAGATTGGGAGGGTCTCAGCGTTGCTATTGAAGCCTACGATGTCGGGGACACGGTTGATGTCACCTATGTGCGTGACGGCGAGGAAACGACGGTTCCCGTAAAACTCTATGAGGGCGAATACGGTCCCGCACTCGGTATCTACGCGGGTACGGAACTGGTCCATTTGAGCATCATCGATTCGCTTAAGGAGTCGTTCAATTATATAGGGATGGTCGTCGTTGCTATCGGGGGGCTTTTCAATCCCGCGACTATGCAGACCAACCTCGACTCAAGCGTTTCGGTCGTAGGAATCGCCTATGAAGCGAAGGCGGCCGCAGATATGGGCATATTGGCTGTCGTGCTCATGACGGTCGCGATTTCGGTCTCGCTCGGTCTCATGAACCTGCTACCTCTACCTCCTCTCGATGGCGGTAAGATCCTCGTCGAATTCATCCAGAAGATCATACGTCGCGATATCTCACCGAAGGTGACGAATTACCTGACCATCGTCGGTGTGGTTTTCGTCGGCTTCCTTTTCATCTACTTACTGTTCCAGGATATCGGGCATTACGTTTTAGGGGGTTAAGGTGGAAGCTGCACGTACGCAGACTCATCAAGTCAAGGTCGGCGATGTCGCGATAGGTGGCGGGGCCCCCGTCGCCGTGCAGTCTATGACCAACGCCGCGATGGTACCTTCCGATCATGGACCTGTGCTCGACCTCGCGGGAAATCTGAAACAGATCGAACTCCTGGCTGACGCCGGTTGCGAGATCGCGCGCGTTGCCATCCCGAACCGTGCGTCGCTCGCCACATTCGCAGACATCTGTGCGGCAAGTCCTTTGCCGGTCGTCGCAGATATACACTTCGACCACCTCATCGCCATCGGTGCTGCGCGTGCCGGGGCAAGCAAGTTGCGCATCAACCCGGGAAACATCGGAACCCTTGCGGAAGTCGATGAAGTCATCGAGGTAGCGGGGGAGTGCGGCATCCCCATACGTATCGGGGTGAATGCCGGGTCGCTTGATTCGAAGTGGCGCGATAAAAGCGATTGGACACTCGCGGAACGCCTTTGCGCAAGTGTCACGGAGTACGTCGAGCATTTCAACCAGCGCAGCTTCCATGACATCGTCATCAGTGCGAAAGCACATGATGTTCTTGCCACGATCGAAACCTATCGGCTGCTCTCAAAGGAGCTTCCGACTACACCTTTGCATCTGGGTGTAACCGAAGCGGGGACGATCCGCCAAGGTACCGTGAAGTCTTCGGTGGGATTGGGCGTCCTACTCTGCGAGGGTATCGGCGACACGTTCCGCGTTTCACTTACCGCACCGCCCGAAGAAGAGATCGCTGTGGCGTGGGAGATACTTGCGGCGTGTGGGCTTCGGCGACGTAGCCCCGAACTGGTGAGTTGCCCCACATGCGGGCGATGCCAGGTCGACATGATCTCGCTCGCGCAGGAGGTCGAACGGCGCCTGCAGAAACTGAAGAGCCCCATAAAAGTAGCCGTTATGGGCTGCGTGGTGAACGGACCGGGCGAAGCAGCCGATGCCGATATAGGTGTCGCATGCGGTCGCGGTGCGGGAATCATCTTCGCAGGTGGCAAACAGATCCGCAAAGTGCCGGTCGATCAGATCGTCGACGCGCTGTTCGAGGAGATTGCGGCGCTTGAGGCGAAGCGATAGAAGCGACGATAACTGCAACGATAAATGCGTCGATTACGGCGATGATAGCAGCCATCGCCTTACTCCACTGGTCCTGCTCCACATAATCCACTACGATTGCGAGTTTCTTCACGCACCGGCTTGCTGTCGTTGTATAATTCAAAACCGTGTGTAAGCCTTTGAATGGAGAAATTCGTGAACGATATCATAAAGATGAGCAAGCTCTACGCCCCGACGCTGAAGGAGACCCCGGCTGAAGCGGAACTTGCAAGTCATATACTTCTGCTTCGCGCCGGTATGATCCGTAAAACCGCTGCCGGAATCTATACGTTCTTGCCGCTTGGCTGGAAGGTGCTCCATAAAATCGAAACCATCATCCGAGAGGAAATGGATGCGCTCGGTTCGCAGGAGATCGTGATGCCGGCCTTACAACCGAGCGAGTTATGGCATGAGTCCGGTCGTTGGGACGACTACGGCCCCGAGCTCATGCGCCTTATCGACCGCCACGATCGCGGGTTCTGCCTCGGGCCGACCCACGAAGAACTCGTGACGTCGCTCGTACGCAACGAAGTGCGCAGCTATAAGCAGCTTCCGTTGTCGTTGTACCAGATCCAGATAAAGTTCCGCGACGAGATCCGTCCCCGTTTCGGTCTATTGCGCGCTCGTGAGTTCGTCATGAAGGACGCGTACAGTTTCCACTCCTCGCAGGAGTCCCTGCAGGAGCATTATGACGAGATGTCGCATGCGTATGGGCGTATCTGCGAACGCCTCGGTTTGGAATACCGGGCCGTTGCAGCAGACTCCGGTCAAATCGGCGGCAGTGTGAGCACTGAGTATATGGCGATCGCCGAATCCGGCGAGGCGGAACTCGTCTACTGTGAGTGCGGTTACGCTTCGGACACCGAAGCGGCATGCGTGAAGATCGTCGTTATCCCGAATACAGCGGCCGAGCTCACACTCGTCGAGACCCCGAACATCGGTACTATCGCCGCTCTTGCGGGGTTCATGGGTGTCCCCGAGAACGCCACGGTCAAGGCGCTTTCCTGCAAGGATAAGGATGGTAAGGTGACCGTGTTCTTCATCCCCGGAGATCACGAACTCAATGATATCAAGGCAGAGCACGCCGTTGAAGGCTTCGAGTTCCTCACTGATGGTGAAATGCTCGACGCAGGCCTTTGCAAGGGCTTCATGGGCCCCGTAGGCCTTCCTGAGGGCGTTCGTGTCGTCGCCGACGTTTCGTTGAAGGATTCCGCGAGCTGGTTGGTCGGCGCGAACAAGGTCGACTACCATTATCAGGGTGCACGCTGCGGCGTAGATTTCACTGTCGATGCATGGGAGGATCTGTGCACGGCGAAACCCGACGATATGTGCCCGACGTGCGGCAAGACCCTATCGCACGCACGTGGCATAGAGGTAAGCCAGGTGTTCCAACTGGGAACGAAGTATTCGACCGCGATGAACGCCTCCTACACAGATGAAGACGGCACAGAGAAGCCCTTCATCATGGGATGCTACGGAGTCGGCGTGACTCGTTCATTGGCCGCTGTAGTCGAACAATACAACGACGAGTTCGGAATCTGCTGGCCTGTCTCGATCGCCCCCGCCGAAGTCGCCATCGTACCGCTTACGATAGGGGATGACATCGTGACCCCTGTGGCGCAGAAGATCGCCGATGAGCTCCGCCAAGCGGGAATCGAAGTCGTGCTTGACGACAGGGATGAACGCGCCGGTGTCAAATTCAATGACGCCGACCTATACGGGTGGCCGTATCAGATTGTCATCGGTAAGCGCGGTGTGACCAATGGGGAAGTCGAACTCAAGGTGCGCGCCACCAATGAGAAGATATCGCTTCCGCTCGGTGACGCATGTGCGACGGTCATCAAGCTCGTCGAAGAAGAGCGGGCTAAATTCGTCCACTGATACTGCCGAGCGGCTGTGCTATCTGCCTCGAACGATAGCACCTCAAAAATACGCACAAAAAAGAGAACGCCCGCTTCGACAGTAGGCGTTCTTTGCATTTGATGGAAGTAGGTAACCGAAACGAGACTAGATGGTTTGCATAGCCCATTCAAGTTTCGCGTGACGGCGGCGTGCAAGAGGACTTGCCACGCGTGTTGCATCGAGGCATGCGCAGTACTTATCGATTGCGCAGATGCAATAAGTTTCAGCGTAGCGGGGACGTCCCTCAGCTAAGGGCCACATGTGCATCGAGATAACTTCACGCTCGATATCATTCAGTTCGAAATGCTTCTCGGAGTTTTCAAGCGCGACCTGAGGGTGATTATAGATATGAGCGCTGCTGTTTTCCTCTTCGTCTTGCCATTCGTATAGGAAGAAGTCATGAAGAAGGCCCCCACGTGCGGCGCTGCGTGCGTCGAGGCCAATTTTTTTGCAGGTAAGGAAGTTGTAATATGCTACGCTGAGTGAGTGATCTAGTCGAGTGGAGTGGTTGTGGTGTGTGTAACGTGCCAACTTCTTCACTTCGGGGTGGTTCAAGATGTCATCGACACATGAGATGAATTCGTTGTAGTTTTCAAGTTTTACGTGACTCATTTTAGTGGTATAGGTACGAACCATGTGTCTAGATACTCTCAATCATTTTAAACACTCAGCGGGTAATACGGACGTCGAACCAAAACTCGATTAGTATATAATCCTCACGGTGATAAAAGGAAGCAATTTTGCAAATCTACAGATAAATGTGGAGAAGTCCCCATTAAACTTGATTGCAAAGGTAACCCGAACACTGCAAGACAAAGCTGGACAATAGCGTTTTGTCTTGCAATCACCGTTCGACAAGGCGTCCGGTTTTCGTTCAATCGATCGAAAAGGCCATCCGCACGGCCTTCGAATCGGGCCTGCACTGTCCACTTCCTCCGGACCCGGAGCATGCTGACGCCGACCTCGCTCAACTTTTTGAAAGAGTAAGCCGAACGGGTCTCGGTCGGTCTATTCCAAACCCCGCTTTTCCGGGTCGCTAAAAACTCCGTTATGTATTACCCTTTGTCCTTGAGCAGACTCGGGCGCATGATAACGTCGTCGGCTGGGACATGTCGTATGCCCAGGGACTCGAGCGAGCTCTTAGGCAGGACAAGGGAGGCCAGTGCTATGGGTGCCTGACCTCCCAAGCCCGGTCTTGGATACGAGTTCACGTGGCTTGAGACCTCGGACACATCCGAAATCGTAAGCGCATCGAAATCGGTGACCCCTTTGGGTAGTATCTTGCGCAGTTCCACATGGTTTTTCTCGCACGCCCCCTTCTGGCCCGGCTTCACCGGATCGCAATAGTAGACACGCGTCCGACCATTCTTCTCGATATCGCGAAAGTTCAGAAACTCGCTGCCGCGGTCGGTGAGGATGGTCGGGAACACCTGGGAAAACCTTCCCTCGCAATACGTCTCGAGGGCATCGAGGGCGGCGGCGACATGGACTTGGTCCTTGCGGTCGAGCAGGATGTAGAACTGGAACGAGAAGCGCGGGAAGTGCAGGGACAGGATGACTTTGGTATCGTCCTTGCGGCCGAGGACGCAATCCATCTGCACGGTGTTCAGCCTTTCCTCCTCCTCAAGCGCCTGCCAGTCCGCATAGGTGCGCCCTGTGAGGTCGGACCTGGGAACGAGCGTCTCCTTCTTGTTTCGCAACTTGTAGCGCACCTTCTTGGGCAACTCCATGTTCGACATACCCATGACGCCGCGTTCGATGTAGTTGTAGAAGGTGCGCACCCCCACCGGGAACCGGTCTGCGTGCGTAGCCCAGATAGCCTCCAAGCTGTGGCCTTGGGAGAGCAGGCGCTTGACCTGGTCCACCATGATCTCGAGGTCGGCTTGGTTGCAGTCGATACCGGTCCTGGACTCGCGAAGGCGCTGCTCGTAGAGACTTTGGGCGCTCGATGCGCGGTAGAGGGCATGGTCGAAGCTGCATCTCGCTCTGGTCTTGCACACATCGCAGACGAAAGGCGCCTTCTCCAACTTGTGGCACCGATACTGCTCGAAGTCGGAACATAGATCGAAACAGTATCTCGTCTTGCATCTCTTGCAACTATGACCTTGGCTTTTGCACGTATGACAAAGATCGGAAAGTTCGCACTCCCGATAGTTCGCACACCGCGTGGAGGACATCGTCCCGGCTATCTTGGACTTTCGGAAGGTGCGGTTCTCCTTTACTTCATGGGATATCGTCGAGGGGGACACATCGAGTCGTCTGGCGACCTCCCTAAACGACAGCCCCTCCTTGATTCCGTCTTGGATGCTCTCGCGATCGTCCCGATCGAGATGTTTCCCTTTTCCCGTAGGCATAATCCACCCTCCTTTCCGCGACCCGGAAAAGAGAGGATTCCATGCTAAAGGGCAAACACGCACGGGGCAATGTCCCCCATGCGTGATCCGCCAAGAACGAAAGAGAAGTCGATGCGGGCCAGCGATCCTCCCACATCGACTTCTCTCATCGAATATTCTCTTGCAAAACTAACCTGGACAGATGTCCAAGTTCAAAATTCAATCAAATAGGCTTGCATACACACAGAACGACACTACCGTCTAACCGGACGTTTTGCCGCTATACATAATCAAGGGGGTCGACGGCTGTCCCGTTGATCTCTATTTGGAAGTGAAGGTGGTTTCCCGTCGAATACCCCGTAGTACCGACCCCACCTATATTCTGTCCCTTTGTGACGTATTGTCCGGCGCTTATATAAGGCGTACTTATCATATGCATATATTTTGACGTGACCCCGTTACCGTGAGAGATGACGACCCAGTTCCCGGCGCTACTGCTATAACCTGCGACGATGACAGTCCCTGCTTCTATCGCATAGATCGGAGTACCGGAGGGTGCTGCGTAATCCACTCCCCTATGAAATGCGTTGTCGAAACTGCGCCACCCGAAGGTGCTGGAAATATAGGTATATGCAGGGCATGGGTGCGCATACTGCCCCGATCCGACGATAACGTTTCCTCCGACGACGTTTTTGACGGCAGTCGCAGCAGCTTCCGCGGCCTCGGCGGCATCCTCCTCCTGCGACAACAGTTCTGCAGCCTCAGCGGTTAATGTACTGATTTCTGTCTGCATAGAAGCTGCAACTCCATCAAGTTGCAGCTTCGTCTTCTCGGCGATTGCGAGTTGATCTGCCGCTATGATCTCTTGGGCTGCATATTCTTCATGTGCCTTCTGTGCTTCTATACGTGCGTCTTTCGATTCCTGCACCATATCGGCATCTTGCTGATTCAGCTCATTGAGCAGATCCCAAGTGATAACGAAATCCTCGAAAGATGCCGCACCTAAGAGAACCTCGAGAAACGAAGTCGAACCGTTACGATACATCGCAGTCGCGCGTGTCGAGAGCCTTGATTGTAAGTCGACAATCGTCGCATTGGCGGAATCGATGCGTCCCTGAGCTTCATCCATCGATTCGACGGCAAGATCATGGGCGGCAATCGCATCTCCATAGTTGCTTGTAGCCACGTTGACTTCATCCTGCATTGAATCCAGTTTTTCCATCAAAGCATCGGCTTCCGCCTGCTTCTCGGCAGAGGTGACCGCAAGCGCAGGGGCTGGTATGATGAGAAGTGAAAGTGCCATACAGAGCGCGATAGAGAATACAAGGAAGACGTGACGGCCTATTCTATTGTCCAGCTTTTGCATCAACAGGCCTCCTGCTTTGATGTGGCAGCATGTCCTCATTCGTCGTCATGTGCAGCTTGATAAAATGGTCTAGTACCATTAGAAAAGAATAACAGTGTTTCGAATGCAACGCGACGTTGTGCCCAAAACTACACAAACCGCATAGGAGAAGAGGCAAGAAGCAGCGATGATTGTTGCAAAGGCAAGCTTCGGTAGGCAGACACTTCCTTCAAGCGATGGGCTTTTTCAAGGCAAGGGCAGTGACAATCAGGGAAGGTAGAATCGGTGCGACAAGCACGAAGAGAGGGTTGGCACCGCCCATAACAAACTGCTGGTAAGCGGCTATCAGCACTGCGTTGCAGAACCATAGTGTCAGAAAGAGCTTGACCCGCGTAATGGCGCTGAACCGTTTGCTCATGTTCAAAATAACTATAGCGACAAAATTCAAAAGGAAAGGAGCTATGAACAGCCCTTGCACCTTCAGGGTCAGGTTTGCCTCCGCATTGATTTCGACGCCTGCTGTCAGAGCATATACTATAGAGTAAACAGCGTAACCGATGAAAGCGAAGCATGCCCCGGCAAGGGACTGCAGTAAGATCCCGAAGATAGGCGGCAGTGACTGTACCACCCCATCAGGATGGCGCATATACAGATGCACCAATAAACTGAAGGTCAGTGTCTGCAGAAGTATTTCAGGAAGTCCGATAAGGTGATACCAGAGTGGCAACCTGGTATATATAACGCCTTCGATGGAACACGGTGCGGCGGCAGGGGTCGATAATATACCGATGCCCACGAATACAAGCCACAGGTAAAGCCACCCATGTTTCGTCTCTGCCAGGAATCCGCGGAAGGGCAGCAGCACGCAGCCGAGTATGAGACCCCTTACAGGCTGGATCAGCGGTCCCCAGACAACAGACGCATCTCCGTAGCCAAGCATGTAATCGCGGATTACCGGAAGGCTCAGGATTGTTTCGTAGTGGAATACTCTCGAGGCCAGCATCCCGAAAAAATAGTAAGTGAGAAAATGAATCACCAGTACTCTGAAAAGGAAAACCGGTATTGATTTGGCTGTCTCTTTTTTCATGGCGTACCTCCTCTTGTGCGTATATCGTACACAGCTGTAGAAGTTATTGCCGAATAGACTCATTAGTTTTGAATTTACTTGCCGGATAATAATCTATCAGAAATCTGCCCGCATTGATATGGCTCGGCAATTTTTGGCCAACCATTGAGTAGATAGGGACCGGTTACTGT
>JAAXUU010000199.1 GCA_013335845.1 Actinomycetota bacterium | reverse complement strand
CAATCGAGCGAGCGCATAGGTCGGCATCCGTGGCGCTCGCGGCACCGACGACGGTGACCTCGACGAGTTTCGTCGCACCTTCGCCATCGCGCGCGATCTTCTTTGCAAGTGACTCGCAGACCGAAGTCAGGACGCCAAGGAAGACCTCGTACGCGTCAGAGCCATCCTCGATCTTATCGCCGCCGGCTGCTCCGGTCGCCAATAGGTAACACGAATCATTAGTCGACGTATCGGAATCCACCGTCACCTTGTTGAACGATGTATCGACCGCTGCCTTGAGCGCGCTCCGGGCTGCTTCAACGGAAAGAGGGGCATCCGTAGTGAGAACCGCAAGCATAGTCGCCATATCGGGCATGATCATCCCAGAACCTTTGGCCATACCGCCGACCCAATAGGTGATTCCGCCATACTCGAACGATTCTGCATACTCCTTGGGAACCGTGTCGGTCGTCATAATCGCATGGGCTGCATCGCTGCCGCCGGTCGCCGATAAAGCAGCGACCGCCTTGGGAACCGCAACCACGAACCTCTCGATATCGAGAGGTTGGCCTATAACCCCCGTGCTCGCCACGAGAACATCTTCGGATTCACAACCGAGTGCTTCGGCCACGATCTCCGTCGTTTCCCTGGCGACTTGCAGGCCGGGCTCGCCCGTCGCCGCGTTCGCATTCGCCGAGTTCAATATGATCGCACGTGCATAGCCACTCTTAACATGCTCACGCGACACCGTGACCGGAGCGGCGCAGAATATATTCTTCGTGAACACGCCTGCCGCAACCGATAACCTATCGGCTACCACCATGGCAAGATCGAGCTTTCCGGGTTTACGCCTGAAACCGCCGGCGATACCGCAGGCTGATATTCCTTGAGCTGCGCAGATACCTTTCGCAGATGGCAAAGACTTGCTTCTGCTTGAAGAGCTTCCGACGTTATCCACAACGCCTCCTTCTTATACAACCGGGGCATACATCATCTGCAGCCCTCTCGTTTCTTCGAATCCCAACACGATATTTGCGCACTGGATCGCCTGACTCGCGGCGCCTTTATCGAGATTATCGATAGCACACGACACTATGAGCATATTCGTCCTGCCATCGAGCGCAAGCCCGATGTGCGCATTGTTGGTACCGACGACATCCTTCGTCTGCGGCATCGCGCCGAGAGGCAGAACCGTCACGAAGGGCTCATGCTCATAGTACGCGCGATACAGATCGAATGCCATATCCCGTGTAAGTCCCGGTTCGACACAGAGATACACCGTGGACAGAAGACCGCGGACGACCGGCGCGAGGTGTGGCGTGAAAACGACTTTGACGTCATGACCCGCCGCATCACTGAGGGTTTGCGCGATTTCAGGGGTATGCCGATGCGTCGCCACTCCGTATGCACAGACATTTTCCCCGGCCGCACAGAAAGAACTTGTTCTGCTCAGTTTCCGACCTGCTCCGGAAACACCGGAAATACAATCAGAAATGACGATATCAGATGTTGTGACACCAGCTTTGAGAGCAGGGATGCTCGCAAGCGACGATGCGGTCGGATAACAACCGGGGCATGCGACGAGACCGGCCCCCTTCTCGCCAAGCGCTTCAAGCTTTTCACGATTGAGCTCGGGCAAGCCGTATACCACATCATATAAAAGGTTTTCGCTCGTATGGGCCGCACCGTACCACTGCTCGTAGGTCGCCGCATCGCGGATGCGATAGTCAGCCGAAAGATCGATGACCAGAACTCCCGCTTCAAGAAGAGTCGGAGTCAAACCGAGGGAAGCCGTATGGGGTACAGCCAGAAATACTATATCGCATGCTTCAGCTAATGCGCTTACATCACAGGGGGCGAACTCCATCGCCGTCACGCCGGCAAGCGAAGGGTATATCTCTGACAACATCTTCCCTGCATCGGAATCGGATGCAGCGTAGACCAGGTCGAGATCGGGGTGCCCCAAGACGAAACGCACCACCTCGATGCCCGCAAAGCCGGCTGCTCCGACCACTCCTACCGCTTTCATACCATACTCCTTCATTGACAAATACACCGACGCTTCGGTCGGTTGTAGTATTCAGAGTATCATCTAGTTATGAAAAGTCAATAATTTATAGGTAAAGATACTATTTATGCAATTAAAAGTATATTTATACAAGTTTTTGATGCACAGATCGCCGTTCATCAGATTCGGAGCACCGAACTTCGCATTAGCTGCGGCACCTTCGAATCAGTGTCGGCTACGTACGTTTTGCTCGTGATCGTCGCGTTTTGTGATCGATACCAGGTAGCCTAGGATAATCCAGAACAGGACCGATCCGACTGTATTGATATACAGGATTTCTGAATAAACAAGGGCAGAAAACGCAATCGAACTCATAACCGCGAATAGGGCGGCGAAACAGAAGTAATCGCGCCCTTTAAAGCGCGCCAAGCCTTTGAAAAGCCGCTTGAACACGCTTATAACCAGCACGAGGAATATAAGCATTCCGACGATGCCTTGCGAAGGGAGCACATCGAAGAACACATTATGGAAGGTAGTGAAACCTTCACGGACCACGAAGGTTTCAGGTAGATTTTCCTGCGCATACTGCATCATATTACGGTGGGATACACCGATGACAGGGGCGCTCTTGAAAATCTCTATCGAACTTTGCCAGATGCTGAAACGATTATTGCTCTTGTCGTTCTCAAGCGCTTCGTCGCGCGCGACGATACCGTAATCGATAGTCGAACCCGCGTAGGCGTCGGCAGTTGCGGAAACGTCCGACTCCCCTGTGGATTTCTCGGTCGCGATTTTCTCCTCGGCTTCCGGGTCGCTATTCGCAGCTTCTATCGCAGGCTGGATAACCCGCACCGTATAACTTATATTCGGGAAGAATCTCTCTTGGATAGGTGTCGCTAATGAGTTATAAAGAAAACCGATCCCGACGATGGAACCAACGAACAGGGCAGCGACCAGTGCCGATGCCAGAATGGATGCGCTCACACGTATGGCCATCTTCTTCTCGGCGATTTTCTTCCATTTCGGGAAATAGCAGAAGGTGAGGACGGCGAAAGCAAGCGCACCGCCGATGAGCCCCGTACGTGAAGCCGATAGTGCAACATACGACACTTGCATCACAAGATCGATTATCAACAGGATACGGATACTCTTCTTCGGGTTACGGATATAGAACCAGAGCAGGAAGAATACCGAAGCGAGCGAGAATACGCAGCCGTAATTCGGATCGGAATAGACTCCCCATAGGCGACCATAGGAAAGACCGAGGATGTTCACGAAGCCATCGAACATGTATCCGCCCTGATACCCGATAAGGGCCATGATAAGACCGATGAATGTGCATATGAAGGTATAGACCGTCAGCGTCCCGAGAATGATACCCATCTCTTTATCGAGACTGGTACGAGAGCGCCGGGCATCGGTTACATAGAGAACGAAGAATTGCATCGCCATCCAGATGAATCCCTGGGCGCTGCTTAGAAGACCATACCGAGCTGCGGCTAAAGCGGAGATTGCGTAGCTCACTAGGAACAAAGCGAGAATCGCCAAGAACGGCATGGATCTATAGTTCTTGAAATTACAGATTCGGGCGAACAAAATCAAAAAGCCCAGTGCGACCACCGCGATGGACCCGATGGTCAGGTAGCTCCTATTTGCCGTTACGCTGTTGAACGAAGCAAGCGTAAGGAGAAGATACATGATTTTGAATGTAGTAGTCGCAACCGCTCCATCGAAGAAGCGGATGATTCCAAGTGATTTCAGCGTATCCTGC
>JAAXUU010000198.1 GCA_013335845.1 Actinomycetota bacterium | reverse complement strand
CGAGCATGCATTGCGTGGAGATACGCGACCCGTCCTCAAGGTTCACGGAAGAGATCACGGTGAAGCTGATGGTGTCGAACTCGGGCATAATGCAGATATCACTCGGGTCGATAAGCTTCGCCGTTCCATTCTCGTAGATCGAGGGCACATAGGATGTGGGAACATCGGCCGAAAGGCTCTCGTAATCGTAGAGGTAATAGTTGCTGATGAGGTAAAGGATTCCTCCGGTCATACGTGAACTGGTGAAATAACCGTCTTGGCCGAGGGTTTTCACGTATGCGGGGTTTGCCGGATCGGACACATCGTAGAGGTCGATTTCGGTTCTTGCAACGTTTTGATAGGGCTCTCCGACGGTGTCTAATTCATAGATGATGTTGTTGATAGAGCTTACGATTGCAAGCATGTCACCCTGAATGTAAAGCTCGGAGGGATATCGATAGGCTCTGTCTTGCGGCAGTTCTTTCGAGGTGTCCATGCTATCGGACGCAATCGTGATACGGGCGATTTCCCGCGTTGCGCTTCCAGCCGGTTCGACAATGATGACGTCAC
Organism: Actinomycetota bacterium; assembly: GCA_013335845.1. Classification (GTDB taxonomy): domain Bacteria; phylum Actinomycetota; class Coriobacteriia; order Coriobacteriales; family RUG844; genus JAAXUU01. Next base: position 3,226 of record JAAXUU010000198.1, on the reverse strand, counting down.
CGTTGCTGATGCTGTAGATGTATTCGCCATCGGTTTTGACGATATCCCCTTCGTCTATCCCTGAAACCTGCGTATTCGTTGTGGAGTAGTTAGCGCTGGCTGCGGTATCACCGGCTTCCGTGCTCGCTGCCTCTTTCGCGACGCCCGTGTCATACGCTATGCCACTGCCATCTTGGTTATTCTCGATCATGGTCGATAGGGAGGCGAACAGTTCGTCGTATGAAGTCGGGAAGACGAGCGAAGCTGTTTCCGTTGCATCGGGGGTATCCGGTGTATCGGGTGTCGAAGGCGTTTTCGAGCATGCACCTACCATGACACAGATTGTTGTTACGCATAGAGCAAGGACGAGTACCAGGCCAAAACGTTTCAGATGCATCCGTTTCACAACTGCTCCTTTCGCCGATAGCGCGTAGCATAACCCTACTTGAGGTTTTGTCAATGTGCAAGTGATGTATGGAAAATGTAGCCATAATCCCGAACTTCTCGAATCGGAATTCGCAGAGTCACCTCGGAATTCGCAGGACCCGGGTAACATCACGTTTCGACGCTTCTTACAGGGGGAAGTTCCGATTGGCAGGAAAGATCCCAAAGGAATACGCGCTTGGTGGTGCAGGTACCCGAGAAACCGCCGACTGCTCGTGTTTTTTCTAGTAAATACGTCAATAGAATAGAAAAAAACGCATAAAACGGTATCATTATCCCTGCTTGAATATAACAGATACGCACTATGATAAGCACCCGCAAAAAGGTAGTGGAATGGCAAGGTTCGGACGTATCATAGCTCTACTCCTGGTGGTTTTCGCGACCTCCGGTTTGCTTGCGTGTGATCAAGGGGGTTTGCTATCGCGGGTTTCTTCCGCGGTTCGACCGGCTGATCAGGCGAGTACCCCCTTAACCCCTTATGTAGCCCTCTATCCTTCATTCAGCTCAGATGCGGCCGAAGGTCCTTTATCGGCGCGAATCGATTGTTCGTCTGTTGCGAGTGGGTATGTCGCGGCTTCGGCTCAAAGCGATTCCGGTCTCAAATTCCAGGTGGTTTTTGGGGATACGACCTATTCCTACGACCTACCGGGCGATGGAACCCCTTACTATTTCCCTTTACAGAGCGGTAATGGTTATTACGGATTCCGTATTATGCAGGATGTGGGTGATAACCGGTATATCGAACTATTTTCCACGGGTGCGCAGGTGGAGATGGAGAGCGAGCTTGCACCGTTTCTGAGACCGAACCGGATCGTGGAGTATTCAGCGAGTTCGGAATGCGTCGCAGTTGCCACCGAAATGCGCGCGAACGCATCGAGCGAACTTGATTTGGCCGCTTCGATCTACGACTACATCACCGAGAACGTCGAGTACGATTATGAGAAAGCCGCGGGGGTTTCAACGGGTTATATCCCTTCTCCCGACGAAACGCTCGCGACTAAGAGAGGTATATGCTTCGACTATGCCTCCCTGGCAGCCGCTATGATGCGAAGCCAGGGAATCCCCGCGAAGGTGGTCACGGGGTACGTCCTGCCGGACAATATCTACCATGCTTGGAACGTCTTGTATTTCGAGGAAACCGGGTGGATCACCGTCGAAATCGCAGTCGAAGAGGGAACGTGGCGACGAGTCGATCTTACGTTTGCCGCCATCGAAGCAAACGACGACCCGGAAGTCACTTTGGAGTATGTCGATCGTTATGTCTATTAGCCAAGAAGGAGCTTATATGCCGAGAAGAACACTGGATAGCCTTGCGATAAGCATATTCTGCGAGAACCTTGCGATGATGTTTTCTGCGGGGATACCCAGTGATGAAGCGATGAGGTTGCTCGGCACCGACGCAGAAAGCGGTCCATTCTCCGATGCGGCATATGATGTGTGTTCCCGCATCGATGAGGGGAAGACTCTCGCGGCTGCAATGGAGGAATCGGGTTATTTCCCCTCGTACGCGACGCATGTGGTGAAGGTGGGTGAGATGGCCGGGCGTACCGAGTCGTCTCTTCGTGCACTGGCGACCTACTATTCCGATCAAAGCCGTCTTGAGGAGAAGTTGAAAAGCGCCGTGGTATACCCGACGGTCCTCCTCTTTCTGATGGCGGCGATACTTCTCGTGATGGTTATCGCGGTTCTGCCGGTATTCTCCGGTGTATATGGGAAATTGTCGGGTGACATCGCATCTTCCGCCTATTCGTACATAACGATCGCCACTGTGATCTGCTGGGCGTCGTTGGTGGTCACCCTCCTCCTGGCATGTACGATTCTCGCCATCGGTCTTGTGGCGAAGAGTTCATCGAGGGGGGAGAAAGCGGTCTTCCGACTCCTCGAAGCTTTTCCGGTTTCACGCGGCGCCATGCTCCAGGTCGCTTGCGCTCAATTCACTTCGATATTGAACACGTTCATCGCAAGTGGGTTGGATCCGGACGACGCGATGGACCGCGCGGCTCGAACTGTGGAGAACCCACGATTCGCCGTCAAGGTGGAAGTGTGTCAAGAGCGTATGCGGGAGGGTGGAAGTCTCGCTCAGGTATTCTACGATGAGAAGCTCGTCGAGCCGCTTTACGCGCGCATGTTGATCAGCGGAGCGCGCAGCGGGAAGTTCGAAGACGTTCTGCAACACCTCTCGTCTCTTTTCTACGAAGCGGCGAACGAACGCATGGGTCGGCTCGTGAATATGATAGAGCCGGTACTTGCGGGATTCTTGACGATAGCGGTCGGATTCGCTCTTATATCCGTCATGTTGCCTCTGATAGGCATCATGGGAAGCATAGGGTAGGGTATCGATGCTGTATCGCCCCAAAGCTCCTGCATCGCGACGAAAAAGAATAGGCATCGCACTTCTAAGCCTGCTTGTGACCGTTGCGGTGTGTGGCGCCTGTCGCATGGTCTGCACACGTGTGGGCTCCGACCTCGCAGAGCAGAGAAGCGAATCGATAAAGGCTGCCGTCCTCGGGAAAGCGAGACAGTGTTATGCGATTGAAGGCGCCTATCCGACAACGCTCGCTTATCTTGAAAGCAACTACGGTCTTCTCATAAACCACGACGATTACATCGTCACCTATGAAGTGTTCGGGAGCAATGTATCACCCGAAGTACAGGTTCTACCGATATCCGGATAAGGAGGGGGAGCGATGGATCGGAATAAGACTTCGGGTTCGCATGGTTTCATGCTCACTTTGTTCGCGATCATTATCGTCTCCATTCTATCTTTGGTTATCATCGGGACGGGTTTCTATAAGGATCTGGT
>JAAXUU010000197.1 GCA_013335845.1 Actinomycetota bacterium | reverse complement strand
TTGCATTTGGCTACATCGACAAGAAACACTTTTCCCATATTAGTCCTCCTTCACAATCCTTGCAGTTGCGCACATGCCTGCTGCAGAGTCGTAGTCACGATCGAATGCTTCCGGATACTGCTCTTTCAATTCGAAGACATCCACCTTTTCGATTCCCACCAAAAATCCGTTCGTCACTTCGCCGGCTGCGTTCTTCGATGTACAAGCCGAAGGACAGATGAGATTGTTGGCGCCACCTCGGTCGAGACCACCGCTTCCATATTTGAGTATGTCGGTGCGAGCCCCATGATCCTGATATAGTGCGCCGGGCATGATACGCTCGGTCACGATGACGCCGCCCAGAACCGCACCGCGTTCGTTGTACAGCTTGGCGATATCGCCGTCCTTCAAGTCGTACTTCACTGCGTCCTTTGGATTCACCCAGATGGGCTCGTACTTGTAACCGTCGGGACCCGTCACCTTGCACGTGGAGATCTCACGCAGCCAGGTGATGTCATCGTGCTGAGCATGTACGCGCCAGCGCGGATGGTTGGAGACGAGCAGGAACGGATAGTCCTTGGCACGCTTCGAGGAGATACGCTCCTCATGACCATCGCCTTCTTCGATCCAATGCGGTACCGGTCCACGGATCGTGTCGTCGGGGAAGTGCTTTGCAAGGCCGAGTGAGTAGAACTCGAGTTTGCCTGACGGTGTACGAAGCGGATGGTTCTCCGGGTCTTTCGCGAACAGTTCGAGCCCGATCGGGTCCTTCTCCCAATCCTTCTTCGTCGGGAAGGCGAAATACTGTTGCTCTTTGAATTTCTCGAAGGGGTATCTGTCGAGCGGGACCTCGCTCGTCTTGTAACCATATTCGATGTCCTCGTCTATGGTCCGACCATTGGTGAATTTCGCGTAGAGTCCTTCATATTCGCCGCCGAACAGCTCGAGCTTCCTAGCTACTTCACATACGGCTTCGTAGTCGCCTTTTGCCTCGCCGATGGGCTCGATAGCCTGGTCTTCGTAGATGATTTTATTCCATTGCCCCGAGAAGATATCGGCTTGGATGTCCTTCAGCTCGAAAAGGGTGGATACGGGCAGGATTATATCGGCAAGGAGGGTGTCGTTTTCCATCCAGGGATGCTGCACGAGGTAGAACTCGATGCTCTCGTCACGCATCGCCTCTTGATATTTGTTACCACCGTTCCAACATGTCTCCCAGCAGGGGGTGTCGCTCCAGATCATATGGATGGGGTTCGCGCCCTCTTCGGGATACTGGAAGGGCAGGAACTGATCCTCGCGCTTCATATAGCAGACGACGTGGCCGAACCAAGTCATGGGGTTCTCCTTAGTATAACCCCCGAGGATCGCATCCGGCGTCATGGTCTTGGGAATGAAGTGCTTAGGCGCGCCCATGTGCCAGCCATGATAGACGTTCATGAGGGTGGGATAGATCTCACTGGGCGGAACCGGATTGACTCCCTGCAGCACCCACTCGATGAATTTGAACTGGTGGATACCATGGTTGCCAAGGCCCTGCATGCCGAGAAGACAGACCTCGAGGCGGGCGGGTTCGTGCGAGAAACAGGAACGGATGTAGCCTCCGCCGTTGCAGTGCGCGATGGAGACCAAATGTGTGCCCCAATAACGGGCGAATGCTTTGATGCGATACGAAGGCACCCCGCACTTCTCGGCGGCCCATTCCGGAGTCTTGGGGATGCCGTCCTCGTGGCCGAGAACGTAGTACTCGAACCAGTCGAAACCCTCTACATGAGAAGCGACATACTCCTTGTCGTAGAGACCTTCGGTCATCCAGACATATGCGATCGCCAGCTGGAACGCGGCGTCCGTGTTGGGCAGGATGGGAATCCACTTATCCGCATGGACGGCATTGGTGTAGTTGACATCGGGTGCGATATGGATGGATTTGACGCCGATCTCGGTGAACCAGTAACATATGCGACTCGGTTGCAGGCCTCCCCATCCCCAAGGTGTCGTTTCGGGGTCGGCTCCCCAGAACAAAACGGCATCGCTGTATTCGCTCACATCCTTGATGACATTGTCCTGCGGATTCTGCTGACCGTGGGTTTCCATACCCCAGACATGCTTAGCACCCCAGTACCAACCTTCCCAGCTGTCCGGTTGGCGGGCTTGGATCAGGTACTCACCGGGCTCGTCGCCGACGCTGTCGAGCATGAGCGACGAGCACCCATGCGCACCGCTGACGACCTTGGTCTCTCCGTGACCTTCACCTTGGATGAGTATGGAACGGCGTCCGTACTCGCGGCCGATCCGCTCTACTTCTGCGGCGATGATATCGGTCGCCTCGTCCCAGCTGATGCGTTCATACCCGCTGAGACCGCGGTTTTGAGTGTTGCGTTCACCCGATGGATCCCAGTCGACGCGCTTGAGGGGATAGGGGACGCGGTTGGGTGAATAGGCACGCTTCTTATAGGCCAGAGATAACGGCGGCAGCAACGTCTTCATGCCGGGGCGGAACGTGTGTCCGCGCACTTCATAGCGCCATTCATTAAGGTCTTCCGGAGTGTAATCGTCGCTGTAGTGCAACGGACGGATGCGGACGACCTTTCCGTCGAGCACATCGACGCAACCTGTGTTGGCCGCGCCGCCGAAGCCACACGAACCGAGGTTCTTCAAAACCGTCTTGTCTTTGATTCTCATACCCAGCCCCTTCTTTCTCGCCGTCTACTTTCTCGTTGTCTTCGGCATCGGAGTGTCCGTTCTGATTCCCGATGCTTCGGAACTGCCGACGAAACGCACGCGTGGGGCTGTCCTGGAACGCGGCTTCCTAATCCCTTGCACCGCGATTCGCGACAGCCTACTTCGATGGCGTGACGCATGCCGGCAGTGCACGTGTTGCAGGAAGCAATCGCGACTTATTCTGGTAGCAACTATGTGGTTGTCAACAAGGGTACCTTAGCATAGAGGTCCGGAGAACCGCAGTATGTCTGGAGGCTTATTCAGCATTTTCCGCATAGATACCGTAAGACCCGAAGTAGTAGGTGCGTGGTTTCGCGCATGGTTTCGATAGGGATCCGCCGAAGGTCTTGCTTGATGTGTAACCCGATTTTTGAATAGATTTTCTTTAACTCCATACCTTTTCGTAGGAGATATGGATTTTCGTACGCACATCAAACCCAGTGGAACGCCGAGTCAATCTACGTGCTATAAGCATATGATGCATGGTGGAAGTTAAAGATTTTGATAAGACACCGGGTTCGTACCCGCATCATTGAGGTCCATGGTAAGGCCGTTGCCCAAACAATCCGTCTGTTTTCCCAATCGGTCAATTCCAAATGCCCGACTTGCCAATGGCATACAGCGGGACGTTCTTCATCCACCCCTCGTCTCGGAAGCCAGAAAGGCTAAAGCGCCTCGAGTTCACATCCTCGTATCGCTCGCTGAAAGCGCGCAGGCTCTTCGAACGAAGGTTTTCCTCGGCCTTGACCTCGATGGGATAGACCTTTCCCTCGCGTTGCACGAGGAAATCGATCTCGCCGCGTGAGTTCTCTGCCGACCAGTAGAAGGGCTTGAGCCCGCAGTCCGAGACGAGTTGCTGGCACACATACTGCTCCGTGAGCGCCCCTTTGAACTCTGTGAAGATATTATTGCCGTCCACGATGCTCCTTAGGTCGAGCCCGGCCATTGCTCCCAGGAGCCCCACGTCTAGGAGGAACAGCTTGAAGGCGGATTCCTCCGAGTATCCCGAGAGGGGGATTCCAGGTTTAGACACCCTAGGCACCCGAATCGCGACCCCCGCTTGGGCGAGCCAGGTTATCGCC
>JAAXUU010000196.1 GCA_013335845.1 Actinomycetota bacterium | reverse complement strand
TGTGGTCTGGACCAGAAGCAGGTGGAACTAGCTGCGGAAAAGATCGCGGTACATGAAGGGGCGGACGGTACCGCTTTATTCCATGCCTTGCGAGTCGAGTTCACCTCGCTGTATGTCAATAAGCCCAAACCGAAAGTCAGCCCCTATGCATCTATATGGTGGGCTGAAGACAATGAATTGCACCCGGTGTTATTCGTCAATGCGCGTGCCATGGCCATCGAGCGCTATCTACGTCAGTTCGGACTCGGTCAGGCCGAAGGAAAAAACGACCCGCTTGACAGTATTTCCACGATGTTCGAATTTTTACAGTACTGTTCACTCGTGATTGCCGGGACGCTGAAGCCCGTCAACGATGTGCCGATAACACCCACGTCCTATCAAGATTTCATCGACGAATACCTTGTCGATTGGGTAACTCGTTTCGCCGATGCGACCATCGAGTCCACAGAAGATTCGTTCTATGCGGGGATGGCCCTGTTGCTCAAAGCCTTCATGAGGTGATCGAGTAAAAGACGAGGCACTTTCTTTTAGAGAAACTGCTTGCGGCAAGTCGCTAAGGGCAACCGTTCAAGACGGCTGCCCTTAGTTTTTGACGTTCCTTGTTACGGATGTCAACCAACATACCACGATTTGCTCGCGGCATGCCGGCTTTCGCGAAAGCGCGGTATAATTACCGCAATGGAAGCCCTTGAAGGTGCAGGACTATAGCATGCAGTACTATATAGACGGATACAACGTGACGAAGCGCGATCCGGCAACGCGGGACTTGCCGATTGATAACCAACGCACCGAACTTGAGAGACGCATGCGCATACGGGGTGCGGCATTGCTTGGAAAGGCGACGTATGCCATCGTATGGGACGGGGCCGGTGGCGTCGGAGTCGCGCACGATAAGGGTCCCGAAATCCATTTTACGCGCATGCCGACCGCCGATGACTCCATCGTGTCGAAAGTATGTGGTTCCCAGTCGCGTGTCGGTGTCGTCACGTCCGATACAGGGCTTGCGGACCGGTGTCGTGCGGTGGCGCAGCATGGTGTCGACATTCTACCTGTCGAGCGACTGTTCGCTTCGGCTGAACCGACGCGCAAGTCGAAAACTCGCACGCCGATGCGCCGTGATATCGGCACACCCGCCAATGCCAATGAAATCAACCGTGAACTCAAGGAGCTTTGGGGTATCGATGACTGAATGAAGGTCTGCGCCGTCATTGGCGGGTATCCTGTAACGGTTGCTATACGACGCACAACCTTCGCTGCATTTTCGATTGATAAACGATACGATATTCCCACTCACGAAAGAAGGCGATATGAAAGCTAAGATGGTGCACGAATGTATACATGTTCTCGATCTCGAAGCATCACTTGAGTTCTACGGGAAAGCGCTGGGGCTGAGTGAGATACGAAGACTCGAACCTGGGGATGGATCTTGGAGCGCCGTTTTCATCGGGAACGATACGACTCCCTTCCAACTTGAGCTGACGTGGAATAAGGGAAGAGTCGAACCGTACAACAACGGAGAAGGCGACACGCATCTTGCTTTCGCGGTGGACGACATGGAAGCCGCCCATAAGCTTCATTCAGAAATGGGATGCATATGCTATGAGAATAAAACTATGGGCATTTATTTCATCAAGGATCCCGACGGTTGTTGGCTGGAAATCGTCTAGCACTATCTCAACGTATGAATGACCGACTCGATCATTGCGACAAGAAAGGCATCTTTTGAAACAGACACCTGGAATGGACTTTATTTTTGAGGCACTCAGGCAAAGTGGTGTACCCGTCAATAGAAATGATGGTGCAAGCGGGGGCTCCCAAGGGAACCCGGGCTCCGGGCAGAATCCGGGATTCGATTTTTCCGTATTCGATAGAATAGGTGCATCGAGCAGGCGTTCTCGTATCATCGCTATCATCATCCTCATAATAATCGCCTCGGCTGCCTACTGGTGGTTTCATCCGGCAATCAACGTCCACAGTAGCGATGCTTGGCTTTTTGTATCGGTATTCATTCTGTTGCCCCTGTTTTTGTTGTTCGCAACCCGTTCTCGCGCTTACACGCTAGGTACGCGAAAGGCTACTCGCAGTGCCGAAAAGGCCAAGGCCTACAAATTGCTCTCGTATCTTCCCGTCATCGTGATAGTGGTTGGAATCGTCGGCGGAATCGCCTCGGCGACATTTTTTCCGGGCAACGCAGCTAAATATGCCAACCTCCTGCAGACTGACGCTCTCGATTTCACGCAAGATATCCAAGAAGTCGATTACTCCGAGATTCCTGTCATCGATCGCGATTCAGCCATGCTCTTGGGTAATCGCACAATGGGTTCTATCCCCGATTATGTGAGCCAGTTCGAGATATCGCCTCTCTATAGCCAGATAAATTACCATGGTGAACCTGTGCGTGTGAGTCCGCTCGGCTACGCTGATCTTTTCAAGTGGTTTGCAAATAGAAGCGCCGGGATCCCGGCGTATGCGCTTGTGAACATGACCACTCAAGAAGCTGAGATCGTTCGTCTCGAAAACGATGTTATCCATTACTCGCAGTCCGAGCCGCTCGCACGAAACATCGATCGCTACGTTCAGCTCAAATACCCCCTCTATATGTTCGATCAGAAGTCATTCGAAATCGATGAAGACGGCAATCCTTGGTGGATTTGCCCTGTACAGGATCGCACTATCGGTCTTTTCGGAGGGCTCACCATCTCACGGGTGATCTTGTGCAATGCGACGACAGGGGAGTGCCAAGATCTCGCGGTCGAAGATTGCCCCCAATGGGTCGATCGCGTCTATCCTGCAGAACTCCTGATTCAACAGTATAACTTCAGCGGCGCCTACAGCGGTGGTTGGTGGAACTCATGGGTTGGCCAAAGTGGCGTCGTGCAGACCACGCCGGGCACCAATGGTCAGCTCGGGTACAATTATTTGGCTAAAGATGATGATGTTTGGGTGTATACCGGCGTTACTTCCGCTACGGCCGATAATTCCATCGTTGGCTTCGTCTTGGTCAACCAGCGTACGGCGGAGTCGCATTTCTATTCAGTCGCAGGAGCAACCGAGGATTCTGCCATGAGTAGCGCTGAGGGTCAGGTGCAGCACCTGGGATATTCCGCAACCTTCCCGCTGCTTCTCAACATCAATGGGCAGCCAACCTATTTCATGGCGCTCAAAGACAACGCCGGGTTAGTGAAGATGTACGCGATGGTAGATATCCAGCGGTACCAGAACGTTGCAATAGGTGACACGGTGGCAACGTGTCAAAAATCATACAAGGCACTTTTGGCGACGAATGGTATAACAGTCGATGGAGAGGAAACCGATGTCCTTCAGGCGAGCGGCATTATTGCTCGTAGCGCTCAAGTAGTGATTGAGGGGAACTCGCATTTTTATCTCACGCTCGAAGGAGACATGAAGATCTACGATTTCTCTTTGCCTGGCTTGCTTGAAATCGTACGGTATGCCGAGGGTGATACCATCTCGTTCGAATACATCGAAGGAGACCCAATAAGCACTGCGACTAAGATAATCGAATAAGCGGTGTGGTCCTCTGCATATACATTTCTGTATGCAGGGGACCCATGCTCGAGCCACGCTCGAGTGCAAATCACTATAGAAAAAAGAAGAGTGTCCTAGCGCTGGAGCCGGACAGTATCAAAGCCTGATTGATCATACTATTCAGAACAAGGATGATTATAATGAAGATCATGACCTTCCTGAATCGATCCTGGCGTATCCTCTTACCCATTTCATAGGCAATATCATGATACTCACCATCGCTATGTTGAGATTTTCTTCTGAT
>JAAXUU010000429.1 GCA_013335845.1 Actinomycetota bacterium | reverse complement strand
TCGGGCACGATCACTATCACTCCCTCAACCGAGGACATGACACTTGCTGAGGCGGTGTCGTCCAAAGCACTTCCCTCAGTCGTCAGTATCGACGTATATATGGTCGACTCTCAATTGTCCGGTCCCGGATCAGGCTCTTCCGAATCAGTCCTAGCGGGCCTTGGCTCCGGCATCATCATAACCGATGACGGCTACATCCTGACGAACTACCATGTCATCGAAGGTTCAAGCGATTTGATCGTGAATGTCGATGACGAGGAGTACACTGCGACGGTCGTGGGCACCGATAGTTCAAGTGACCTCGCCGTATTGAAGATCGACGCAAGCGGCCTCACTCCCATTGAAATCGGATCTTCAAGCGATTTGAAGGTAGGCGAGTGGGTCATGGCGCTGGGAAGCCCCTTCGGTCTCGAGAAATCGGTCTCAACCGGCATCGTGTCCGCTCTGTATCGGTCCACAAGCATGGAGAACAGCACAGGTCTGAGTATCTATGCGAATATGATCCAGACAGACGCCGCAGTGAATCCCGGTAATTCCGGTGGCGCATTGGTGGACAGCGAAGGCAAGCTTATCGGCATCAACACGCTTATCGAGTCCTATTCCGGCTCTTCCTCCGGTGTCGGTTTCGCGATTCCCGTCGACTACGCTATGAAGGTCGCCGAGCAGCTCATGGCAGGTAAAACCGTTTCACATGCGTACCTCGGTGTTTCGCTTGGAACGGTGAACAGTCAGAATGCCGTCGAGAACGGACTTTCGGTCGATAGTGGCGCCTATGTCGCAGAAGTCGTTTCAGGCACACCGGCAGCACAGGCCGGTCTTGCGGTAGGAGATGTTCTTACCAAAGTGAACGGCGTCTCCATTGCCTCGGCAAGTGAATTCATCATACAGATACGTTCCTATTCTCCGGGAGATAAGGTCGAACTTGAATACGTACGCGGGACTGACACCAAGACGGTGGAGGTCACGTTGGGAAGCGATACGGACGCAGACGAGGAGTCATAATCCGGCATACTCCGGTGGACATGAATCCTGTGATGGGCATCGCAGAGCACCGATAGGCGGAGCATTTCGAACGGATGCTCTTTCCCGCGATATAATGAGTGGCGCTGTAAGAGCAGCGCCACTTCTATTTACATGAGCTTCCTGTTATACATGAACTTCCGGTTTTACGGAATTCTCGCAGCGCTACTCGGATGAGGAATCATGAAGATCACCATAGTTGCCGTCGGCAAACTCAAAGAGAAATTTTGGAAAGACGCGATTGCCGAATATGCCAAGCGTCTGTCTGGCTACGCTACTGTCCGTATGGTCGAAGTTGCCGACTACGATCCTGCGAAATGCGGCGGTGAAGAAGCTGCACGTATACGAGAGGGCAACGATATCCTTGCGGCGGTTCCTTCGAGCAGCTACGTGATACTACTTGCAATCGAAGCGCGCGAGCGTTCGAGCGAACAATTCGCAGCGCATCTCGATGAGCTTGCACTGCACGGCACGAGCGACATCT
>JAAXUU010000021.1 GCA_013335845.1 Actinomycetota bacterium | reverse complement strand
GAGGAGTAGAGGCGAGCTATGGAAATAGACCGCAGCGCTTGGGATAATAGGTTGGCTCGGACCCGACCGGAATACAAACTGTTGGGAGCCGCGATTTTGATGGCTGCCGCGTTTCTCGATCGGCATTTCGTCGGCTGCGCCTCTGTTTTGGCGCTTTCGATAGTTTGGGTGATCGGTGTCGCAGGGGTCAAACCCAAAGTCTTCCTACCGGCTTTGGCGGTTCCGTTGGCCTTTCTGGTGCCAGCTGTACTTCCACTTGCGTTCGATTTCGGCCCCTGGTTCACCGGAGGCGAAGGTGCGTTGTTCACATGGACGCATCTTAGTGTCGCGAACGCATGTACCGTTGCAGCCCGTTCGTTCGCTTGTATGTCAACGATGCTCGCGTATGCATATACCACACCGATGGTCGATACGCTCGAGTTACTGGCGCGTATGCACGTTCCCGACACGATCATCGAGGTGATGAGCCTCACCTACCGTTCTCTCTTCTCATATATGACCACGATGCAGAATATGGTCCACGCCCAGACGCTACGTGGAGGATATTGCGGTCTCAAGCGAGGCCTGCAGTCACTTTCGGTGGTTCTCGGCAGCGGGTTTTGCCGATCATTCGAACGTTCGCGGCAGACGGGCGACGCGATGATGCTGCGTGGCGGAGAAACTCCGACGCGTTTCATCTCGAAAGCCTTCCCTCAAGCGACCGTTTCGAGCTGGGCTCCGTTGATCTTCGGCATCGCCGCAATCACGATATCGACGGTCGTGAGGTGGGTCTCATAAGAACCGGAGGCTGGTATGGGCGAGCATAGAATACAGTTATCGGACGTTGCCGTCCGCTACGACAATGGGTGCGAAGCACTCCGCGGGGTAAGTCTCGAGTTCACCCCCGGCGAGAAGGTCTGCCTGGTCGGTGAGAACGGCGCCGGGAAATCGACGATCTTCTCCCTCCTGGTCGGTTTGGTGAAGCCGTCATCCGGAACGTATCTCTTCGACGGGTCGAAGGTCTCCGGATCGAAGATGCTCAAGACCGTGCGCAAGGAGATAGGTCTTGTATTCCAAGAACCCGAAGTCCAACTGGTTGCGAATACCGTCTTCGACGAGGTCTCCTATGGTGCGATCAACCTAGGTTACTCCGATGACGAGGTGGCGCACCGTGTGATGGGCGCTTTGGAGAAAACAGGGACTTCACCACTGGCCCAACAAGCGGTGCACAGGCTTTCCGGTGGTCAGAAGAAGCGCGTCACTATCTCGGATGTGCTGGTATGCGATCCGTCGTTCGTGCTCATGGATGAGCCTAATGCTTCGTTGGATCCGGAGCGTGTGTCTGAAGTTCTGGGAATCGCCGATACATTGGCGGAAAACGGTGTCGGTGTCATCGTCTCGACGCATGATGTCGATTTCGCCCTCGAGTTCGCGAACCGCATCATCATCTTGTCAAAGGGACGAGTCTGTTTCGACGGCGAACCGCACGACGCGTTCCGCAATCGTGAGTTGCTGAGAAGTGCGGGATTGAGGGAACCGTTCGTGGTGGAATTCGCCCGACGATACGCAGAAGAGGTTCTGGGATATGAAGACGATACCATATCGGCATGCGATATCGACGGATTGTTGGAATGGATCGTGAAGACGAGATGATTGCGGAGTTCGGCACAGTCGATGTACGTTTTAAAGATCTTTGGGAGCGATGAGGTTTCGGATATGGCGTGGACGACGATACATGATGAACCATCAATAGACCTGCAGACGTACGGGATAACCACGGGCACCTGCGCAGCCGCTGCGGCATGTGCCAGCGCGTACTATCTGCTGTGTCACGAGGTTCTGTCCGAGGTTCGGGTCGAGACACCTGAGGGGATACAACTCCTTATCGATGTCGAGAACCAAGGCGATCCTCGCATCACCTTGGATGCTTCATGCGGCGCTATGTGGTTCCGGGTGCGTAAGGACGCGGGAGCCGATCCGGATATAACGGATGGCATAGCTGTGTATGCACTCGTTGAGCATTTCGATGGTTCTGGCGGCGATTGCGTAGATGAAGGGGATGGTCCGGCGAGAGCACCGTTCGAAATGGGCACCGATGGAATCACTTCTTGGCTCGTCGGTGGGTTGGGAGTGGGCAAGGTCACTCTACCCGGACTTAAGGTGCCCGTGGGGGAACCGGCGATCAACCCGGGTCCCCGTTCGATGATCGCTTCCGCTCTCACTGAAGTGGGAGTCGACTTTCCGGTACGCGTCACCGTTGCGATTCCCGATGGTGTCGCCTTGGCGGAGAGGACCTTCAATCCGCGTCTGGGTATCGTCGGCGGCATCTCCGTCCTTGGGACGACGGGCTTCGTGCGACCGATGTCCGCGCAGGCGTTGCTCGATGCGCTCGACGCCGAGCTCGATGTCAGATTGTTCGAGCCGGACCGCCCTATCGCTCTCGCGTTCGGGGCGTCGGGTGAGAAGGTCTTCTCGGAACGATACGGGGTTGACGCCGGCCGTCTCATGCAGATGAGCAACTATGTGGGGCATGTCTTCGATGGGGCGGTTGCGCGCGGTGCATACCACATCCTTATGGGTGGGCACCCCGGCAAGATGACGAAGGTGTCGGCCGGCAGTATGAACACACATTCCTCGATGGTTGACGCGCGCAGCGAGGTGCTCGTCGCCCATGCCGCTCTTGCAGGAGCGGGCGAGGATATCCTCGCCGAGCTTTGGGTCGCGACGACGACCCAAGCCGCCATCGAAATCATCCGAGAAGCGGGACTTAGCGCGATATGGGATTCGATAGCGCAGCGTGCTGCGGATGTGTTATCGGCGCGTGCATATCGCATGGCGGGGCGGCGACCGATTGTCGCTTGCGTCATGTTCGGAAATGATGGGGACATCTTGGGAGCGAGCGCGGATCTGCGTCCGGTCTTGGAGAGTCTGAGAATAGGGAGGAATAGCTGATGGTACATTTTGTCGGAGCGGGGAGCGGTGCGCCCGATCTTATCACGCTGCGTGGTAAGACGCTGCTTGAACAAGCGGACGTCATCATTTATGCAGGTTCTCTTGTGAATCCGGCATTGCTGGAATACGCAAGGGAAGGCTGCAAGATCTACAACAGCGCAACGATGACGCTCGATGAGGTCATCGACGTGATGGAGGAGGCCGAGCACGATGGTGAGATGATAGTCCGTCTGCATACAGGGGACCCCTGTCTTTACGGTGCGATACGCGAACAGATGGACAGGCTCGACACTCTCGGCATCACATACGACGTCTGCCCGGGAGTCTCGAGCTTCAGCGGTGCAGCGGCAGCGCTGAAAGCCGAATACACGCTCCCTGATGTCTCGCAATCCGTCATCATCACGCGTATGGCCGGCAGAACACCCGTTCCCGAGCGCGAAAGTATCGCGTCCTTCGCGGCACACGGTGCAACGATGGTGATTTTTTTGAGCACCGGTCTGTTGAAGGATCTTTCAGCCGAGCTCATCAGGGGAGGATATTCCGAAGATACACCTGCGGCTATCGTCTATAAGGCTACCTGGCCTGAGGAGAAGGTCGTGCGCGGTACGGTCGGCGCACTCCTCGAAATGGCGGAAACGAACGATATAACGAAAACAGCGCTTATCGTGGTCGGGAACTGCCTCGGTGATGACTATTCGTTTTCACGTCTCTATGCCGATGATTTTTCGACTGAGTTCCGAGAGGCGAAGAAGTGAAAATCGCCGCTATCGCATTTTCCGATACGGGGATGACGCTGGGAGAGCGCTTGCTCGGCTGTGCCGATTTCGACCTATCACTCACACGTTGTGGGGACGGAGAGTTGGCCGCATGGACGAGCGGGAACTTCTCGAGCGCCGAGGCATTGCTTTTCATCGGCAGTACGGGTATCGCTGTGCGTGCGATAGCGCCTCATGTGAACTCGAAAACGACGGACCCCGCCGTGGTCGTCATAGATGAACTCGGAAGGTATGCGATCCCTATACTGTCCGGGCATATCGGCGGCGCGAATGCATTGGCGATCTCGCTGTCCGAATCGATCGGTGCGGTGCCTGTCATCACGACGGCAACCGATATCAACTCCGTATTCGCAGTCGATACCTGGGCGAAAAATCAGGGACTCGCCATCGCGAATCCGGAAGGGATCAAACGGGTATCTGCGAAGCTTCTCGCAGGGAAAACGGTAGGAATCAAAAGTCTACTTCCCATCGACCGCAACCTGCCTGCCGGTGTCGCATTCGACGATGAAGCGTATGACATTCTCGTGAGCTATCGAACCGACGGAAGCCCGGATGCACTTCGTTTGATTCCGCCCATCATCACCGTGGGAATCGGCTGTAGAAAAGGCATCGAAGCAGACGCCATAGAAGATGCGGTTGAAGCCGCTCTTGCGAAAGCACACTGCAGCAGAGCCGCTATTTGCCGTGTGTGCAGCATAGACCTGAAGGCAGACGAGCCGGGCCTTCTTGAATTCTGCAAGTGGTGGAACCTACCGTTCCGGACGTTTGCCGCATCGGAATTGGCTGCCGTCGAAGGTGAGTTCACCGCATCTGTTTTCGTGCAAGGCATAACGGGTGTGGATAACGTCTGTGAGCGCGCGGCATTGCTGGGAAGCAATGGGGGCAGACTGCTGGAAATGAAGGAAGCAGGCAACGGTGTCACTGTTGCGTTGGCTATCAATGAACCGACACTACGACTTATCGAGGGATGATGAATACACTGTATGTAGTGGGCATAGGCCCGGGAAACAAAGAAGGCATGACGTTCGAAGCCGATCACGCACTGAATGCGTCGGAAGTGATCGTCGGCTACAAGAAATACGTGGAACTGGTGCGCCCCTATTATCCGGAGAAGGAATTCTTCGATACGGGCATGACGCATGAAGTCGATCGATGCAGGGCGGCTTTGGATATCGCCGCTTCCGGTAAGACCGTTTCGGTGGTTTGCAGCGGCGACGGCGGAATCTACGGCATGGCGGGCTTGGTCTTCGAGCTATCCGTCGCATACCCCGGGGTCGCTATCGAAGTCATCGCCGGTGTGACGGCTGCTGCAAGTGGAGCGGCGTTGCTCGGCGCCCCACTGACACATGACTTCGCCGTTATCAGTCTTTCCGATCTGTTGACACCATGGGAGCGCATCGAAAAACGTTTGGAGTGTGCGGCGAAAGGTGACTTCTGCATCTGCATGTACAATCCGTCGAGTCACAAACGACACGATTATCTGCAAAAAGCATGTGAGATTCTACTGGATCATCTATCACCGGAAACGGTATGCGGCATCGCACGGAATATAGGCCGCGATGGAGAGGGCACACGTGTTATGACACTCGGTGAACTACATGATACGCAAGTGGATATGTTCACGACGGTGTTCATCGGCAATTCCAACACGAAGGAAATCGGTGGCAAAATGGTCACACCGCGAGGATATCGTGATGTATGACGTGATACTCTTCGGCGGCACGACGGAGGGTCGTGAGCTTGCGGATTTCCTTGTATTGAAGGGAATACCGTCCCTCGTCTGCGTCGCAACCGAATATGGCGAGCAGCTTCTTTCCTGTGAGCAGCCGGTAGACGTCCTCACGGGCAGGTTGGACGAATACGACATGGGTGCGTTGTTCAGCAAAGAATCACCGCGGCTCGTGATCGATGCAACCCACCCGTACGCTTCCGAGGTCAGTACCAATCTAAAGCTTGCGTGCTCTGCTAGCGGAGCGCGTTATGAGCGCGTGTCGCGTCAAGCATGCGATATCGACGGCTGTCGATGTTTTACGGATATGGATTCGCTGGTTCGATGGCTCGATGGTACGAGTGGTGTCATCTTCTCGACTTTGGGCGCTAAAGAGGCGAGGGCGCTGACTGCCGTGTCGGATTTCGAGCAACGTGTTTTCATGCGCATGCTTCCTTCTCCGGAGGGTATCGCTGACTGCATCGAGATGGGATATCCCGCGAGCCATCTGTATTGCATGCAAGGACCTTTTTCGGAAGAACTGAACCAGGCTCTATTCAAAGAAACGAGCGCATCGATACTCGTGACCAAGGAGTCGGGTAGCAATGGCGGTTTCGAGGAGAAGATCGAAGCCGCAAGGCAGTGCGGTATGCATATCGCCGTCCTTACGCGTCCCGAGAAGAACGAAGGATGCACTGTGGAAGAAACGAAAACCATGATCGTAGAGGTATGTGCATGAAGAGGATTGCGATCGTCGGTATAGGTACAAGCGCCGACACCATCACAGCGGAAGGTTTGAAAGCCATACAACAGGCAGAGGTGCTCATAGGAGCCGGACGCTTGCTCGATGCATTCGCAGCACAGGGCATAGCGCAGGGCAAGGAGCGCCATTCCGTATTCATGCCCGATGATGTGGCACATGTGATCGAAGAATCAGACGCTTCCGATTTCGTAGTACTGGTTTCCGGCGACGTGGGTTTCTATAGCGGCGCGACGAAGTTATGTGAACGGCTTGCTACTCATGAAATACGTCTCATACCCGGTATTTCTTCGGTTAGTCACTTCTTCGCGAAATGTTTCCTACCTTGGCAGGACGCAGCGTTGGTCAGTTGTCATGGCACGGATGCGGATATCGTCGGGGCTGTCAGACGGAATAGGTATACGTTCGTATTGACCGGGGGAAACATACGCGAATTGGCGGCGTCGCTTTGCGAAGCGGGCTTCGGGCATCTGCATGCGCATGTAGGCGAGAACCTCGGGTATCCCGAAGAGCGTGTCACCGAGACGACCGTAGCGGAGCTTAAGGGAAACACCTATGCGTCACTTTCCGTACTGCTGATTGAGAACGAAGGTTTCGATACGCGCGTGCGCACGGGAATACCGGACGAGGAATTCATCCGCTCGGAAGTTCCCATGACTAAATCCGAGGTGCGTGCCGTGTGCCTCTCCAAACTTGCGTTGGGCGAGGACGCGATCTGTTATGACGTTGGTTGCGGTACGGGGTCGGTCACGGTGGAAATGGCGCTTTCATCGCATAAAGGGCATGTGTATGCCTTCGATAGGAACGAAGCGGCGCTCAAACTCACCAACGAGAACTGCAAGGCGTTCCACATCGGTAATGTCACCACGGTAGGTGGGCTCGCTCCTGATGCGTTCACGGGATTCCCCGCCCCGGATGCCGCGTTCATAGGAGGCAGCTCCCGAAATATGGACGGCATCGTCCGTGCGTTGCTTGATAAGAATCCCCGAGTCCGCATCGTGATCGCGGCTATCGCGATTGAAAGCGTATCGGCGGCGATACAGGCTATGGAAAATGCAGGCATTGAAACTGAGGTCGCTCAACTTTCGGTTTCGCGTGCGAAGGTGATCGGCAGTCTCCACATGATGACCTCGCTGAACCCGATCTTCGTCGTCAGCGGCGATGCATAATGGACAGGTTGCTGCTGGCGGGGACGAACAGCGGGTGCGGTAAGACCACCATAACGGTCGCACTGCTCGCTGCTCTGAAAGCGCGCGGACTCGATGTCGCTTCTTTCAAATGCGGGCCGGATTATATCGATCCCATGTTCCATCGCGAGGCACTAGGCGTGAGCGCCCACAATCTCGATCCGTTTTTCTGTGGTGAGGAGATGCTGAAGCGCATATTCGTATCTCATGCCGGAAAAGATGTCTCCGTCATCGAGGGCGTGATGGGTTACTACGATGGTATCGGTTCAAGCGGGAAAGCGAGCACCTATGATGTCGCATGTATGACCGATACACCGGTTGTGCTCGTGGTGAATGTAAAGGGCATGAGCAATTCAGTTGGCGCGCTGCTGCAGGGCTTTTCACACTATCGCGAAAACAGTCGCATCGTAGGTGTGATCTTCAACGGCTTACATGAGAAACAGTATCCTATGATGGCCGACATCGCCCGCGCCGCCGGTGTCGAGCCCTACGGCTTCATGCCGCGCAAGGAGGATCTCTCCATCGACAGCCGGCATCTCGGACTTGTGACGGCGGGAGAGATAGCGGATATCCAGGAGAAGATCAAGGCGCTCGGCAAGCTTGCCGAGGCGCATATCGATATCGATGGGCTCCTCGCCCTCGCGAAGACTGCTTCTGCCTTGGAAGCCGATCGTCTGCCTATATGGGACGGCGAGCCCCGCGTGCGTATCGCGGTGTCCCGCGACATCGCGTTTTGCTTCCTCTACCGAGAGAACACCGAGCTCTTGGAATCACTCGGTTGTGAGATCGTTTATTTCAGTCCACTTGGGGACGAGACGCTGCCCGAGAATATCAGCGGGTTGTACCTCTGCGGAGGATACCCCGAACTCTATGCCGAGGAACTTTCGACGAATACCTCCATGCTGCAGTCCATCAAGGAGTGCATCGATGCCGGAGTCCCGACGATAGCCGAGTGCGGAGGATTCATCTATCTGCACGATGAACTGGCAGGTTATCCGATGGTGGGCATCATTGATGCCCATGCGTTTGAAACCAAGCGCTTGCAGCATTTCGGGTACGTGACGCTGACGGCACAGGTGGATAACCTTTTGTGCGAAAAGGGCGATAGTATCTGCGCCCATGAATTTCATTATTGGAACAGTGCGGATTGCGGCGAAAGCTTCACTGCGCACTTGGCCAGGCGGGACGAGGATTACCTGTGCATCCATGCGACCCAAAGCATGTATGCAGGTTTCCCGCATCTATATTTGCTCGCAAACCCTGTATTTGCAGAAACGTATGTTGGAAAGGTGGTTGGATATGCAAGATAGTATCGATCAGATCAAGCCGGTAGATAATGCGGCATATGAAGCGTGCATCGCGCGCTTCGACAATGTTGCCAAGCCGGTTGGAAGTCTAGGGCAACTCGAGGAACTGCTCGCACGCATCGCGGCCATAAGCGGTACCCATGATGTGGACATCTCGAAGAAATGCGTTCTTACGTTCTGTGCTGATAACGGCGTTCTCGCACAAGGTGTGGCGACCTCCGATCACACGGTAACTACTGCCGTCGCGAGCATGCTCGGGATAGGAAAAGGGTGTGTATGCACCATGGCGAAAACCGTGGGCGCCGATGCGTTCATCATCGATGTCGGCATGGTCGATACCTTGGATACATTGCTTCCGCATAAAGTTATGGTCGGAACGAATGATATGACACTCGGTCCTGCTATGAGCGTCGAGGATGCGAAGAAGGCGATCCAACTCGGGATAGACCTTGTGAAAGAGAAGAAGGACGAGGGATACAAACTTATCGCGACCGGTGAAGCGGGAATCGGTAACACGACCACCACGTCGGCTATGGCAAGCGTATTCCTCGGTCTCTCCGTTGAAGAAGTAGTCGGTCGTGGCGCGGGAATCTCCGACGAAGGTCTCGAGAGGAAGAAAGCCGCTATCATCAAGGCCATCGAGATCAACAACCCCGATGCGAACGATCCGATCGATCTGCTCGCTAAGATAGGCGGTCTCGATATCGCCGCGATGACCGGTGCTTTTCTCGGCGGTGCCATCCATGGCGTTCCGATAATCATGGATGGTGTCATTTCCGCAGTTTCCGCACTCACCGCTGTGAGTATCAACCCACTGGTCCGTGATTACATCATCCCATCCCATGTAAGTGCCGAGCCTGCGGGCATTTTGCTCCAACAGAAGCTCGGATTCTCACCTATCCTGAATGCAGGTATGAGACTCGGTGAAGGTACGGGTGCGGTTGCTCTCTTCCCGCTCCTCGATATGGCGAAGGATGTGTACTACGACGCGGCGACCTTCGAAGACATCGCAGTTTACGACTATACGAGAAGCTGATGATGGTTCTGGTCATCGGCGAGAACAACAGTGGTAAGAGTGCCTATGCGGAACAGCTTGCGAAGAGCATGTGTGGCGGCGAATTGTATTATGTCGCCACTATGCTTCCGTATGGCCCGGAAGGCGCCGAGCGTGTTGCCAAGCATCGCAAGCAGCGCGCGGGTATGGGTTTCACCACTGTCGAATCTCCCTATGGCATCGTCGAAACGGCAGAGCGGGACACGGTGTTGCTGGAGGACGTCTCGAACATCCTCTCCAATCTGATGTTCGAGAAACGTGATCCCGAAGCCGTTTCGAGTGTGCTTTCAAGAGTGGATTCGCTGCGTTGCGGATGCGAGCATCTGATAGCCGTGACGATTGGCGGAATCACCGCGGCGGATGGTGACGACGCCGAGACCAAGGAGTATATCTCCGCCCTGAACCAATTGAACGAAGCCTTGTTCACCTCCGTCGAAACCGTGGTTGAGATGGTTTCGGGCACACCGGTACTGAGAAAGGGAAAGCATCCATGCTCGCACTGAAAGCGATCTGCATTGCATTTTCGACGTATTCCATTGTCCCTGTTCCACGATTCGAGTGGAAGGAAGATGCTATGCGGTATTCTCTCGGTGCATTCCCCCTTGTGGGGGTACTGCTCGGGTGTGCTCTCTTCCTCTGGTTCTTGGTGTGCATCGTACTGCACTGCGGTAACGTGCTTTTCGCGACGGTCGCGACTGCCATCCCGTTTCTTGTGACGGGTGGCATCCACATGGATGGTTTTTGCGATACGG
>JAAXUU010000428.1 GCA_013335845.1 Actinomycetota bacterium | reverse complement strand
TGAACACGAACACAGGCTTTCCCAGAGCGGTTGCGAGTCCGATCTCGTAGTACACGTTCGGATTGGGGACAGAGACATCGGCCACGATAACACCGGCCTGTGTGATGCTCCGCCATACGTTGTCATCCAGGTTCCCAACCCGCGGGATTTCATCACCCCGAACCACGGAGAAACCGGCACTCTCGATACCCTTCACGAACAGGTTGCTATACACGTTGCCCGACCACAGTTCGCCAAAC
Organism: Actinomycetota bacterium; assembly: GCA_013335845.1. Taxonomy (GTDB): domain Bacteria; phylum Actinomycetota; class Coriobacteriia; order Coriobacteriales; family RUG844; genus JAAXUU01. The sequence continues at coordinate 1,270 of JAAXUU010000428.1, read as the reverse complement.
GGCATAATGACGAAAGCCTCCGGATAGTCGACACGGATATCGATGCCACTGTCTGGCGGCTTGGCGATGGTGAAATGCCCGAGGCACGCTAACGCGGGTTTTGTCAGCTCCCATTCACCATGTAGCCAATCAACTAGCCCCGCGTTCCTCAGAGCAACCCAAGTATCCGTCTCGCAATGGACACCCGCATGCTTTAGCTCGGCCTCCGTGAGAACCTTTCGAGTGCCATCGCTGCTGGTATGCGAGCAGCGGTGCAGCAAATGCATCATCTTCCACTCTTGATGTCTGCTCATGACGTAATCTCCATCGAGTTTCAAGTTTCACTTGGTACCGCTAACGAAGCTCATGGGCGCTGCGCGGCTTTATCGCGCAGCGTCCCTTGAAGCATAGTGTTAGCCATTGACGCTCCGAAGATGTTCTTTCGGTGCCAGTCTAGGAATGCAAAGTGTTCGTCTGTAAGAGAGTCAATCTTCTCATCCCCGGTGATTCCCAATGCTGCGGAATCGGCTTCAATTCTTGGCGAGAGCATAATCTGGCCATCGGGCCGAAAGCTAATCAATCCGAGATCGAACGCGGCATCATAGACAGGCGATAACGCGAGTCCATTTGCCGGATTTAGTCGTTCTTCGTTCGTTGCTACGCGCCAAGGTTTGATGTGCGAGGCGCGAATCAACAAGCTTGATCCAGTGATGGCGCACTTGTTGTCGAAGAACTCAAGAACCTCGCGACGAAACCTCTGCTGCCCAATCCTTATTTGAAGTTGCTCAAGCTTGGTTGTTGCCGGAACGTCAGGGTTGCGAACAATCTCGATCACCGAGGGATCGGAGTTTTGGTCTCGGTAGTCTTGTAGGTTGGCAAGAAGGTCGTCATAGAACTTGATAGCCGAATAAGCAGTTTCATCCGTTGCTATGTTTCGAACGCCGAGAGCCGTAAGGAGACCAGTGCGACGCGCCTCAATTGCTAGACAAAGTGCGCCAACCTCGCCGTAAATGCTTATCGGAAACTTCTTATTGACGACGCCTCCCTCCGGTGCGGGGTATGTCGTCTGCCACAGGGGGCCGCTCTTCTTTCTTTTCTCGGAACGGTTTTACGGCACATACAAGTTATTTTCTTTCTCATATTCTTCCTCCCCTGATTCGAGGGTTCAGGTATTCAATCCGTTCAGCTCATTTAAATGTTTTGTTGCAATAAAATTCATAACAGAAGTAACTGAAAACACAGTTTTTCTATATTTTTCGTCATCGTGACGCAGGCGCCAATACGTCTTATC
>JAAXUU010000195.1 GCA_013335845.1 Actinomycetota bacterium | reverse complement strand
ATGGCAGTTCCAGGCGCCGCAAGATCGTCTCGGCATTTCGTGTCAACTACTCCAGCTCATGGAAGGAGTCCTCCGGCTTGCAGAACTTAACTAGCTCTACTTTGTTAAATTGATGCATCCTAAATACACCTTTTGAATCGACACCATGTCCCCCTATTTCTTTTCTAAAACACATTGAATAAGAAAAATATTTTTTTGGCAAATCTTCTTCTTTTAAAACATCTCCTTTTTTACTCATCCATGCGCAGTTTTTGGCTCCCATAAAATCGGCGCAATATTTTTTTGTTAAGGTTCGTTTTCCCATGATAGGAATACTTGCTGCATATGCGAGGGTATAGATGGTAATCATCCAGATGCCGGTTTGACCATCCACCATCAAAGAGTTTTGGATAACGGTTCGCGCCGGTGTCACGATGCCCGTATCGAGGGCACCCATAAAAATACCCAGCAGATATACTATTGCAATCAGGGCGACGCTCATTTTGCTGTTTTTTACTTTCATGGCTTAGTTTTCCCCATTGATCAATATGCTGGAATTCTCAGCCATGATGGCTAGGGTTCTTTCGAGCTGTATCATTTCTTCCACGCTGATTCCGGCACAAACGTGTTGGCTCCAGTCCTGATATGCCGAAACCATTTTATCAATAGCTTCTTCAGCTTGAGGAGACAGGGTCACGAGCTTCTTTCGCTTATTGGCGGGGTCGATCTGGCGAATAATCATCCCCTTCTCTTCCAGTTTCTCCATCGTTTTTGTGATGGCCCCTTTGTCGATCTCAAAATATGTGGCAATCTGATCTTGGCTTGTGCATTCCCTGCCAGCTAGATACATCAAGATGATCTGCTCGGGAAAACCTAGATTCATATCCGATAGGTTCCGTTCCGCAAACACACGCATCTGGCGTACGATGATCGAAAGGTCTTTCATGAGCATGAGGCGTAGTCCCCTTTACGTAGATATAATGACTGTTGTAACGACAACAATAGTAGTTACGGTACACGAATTGGGAGGATATCGACTACGGGAACTCCGCAAGCGGTCGAAGTTTGCCGACACTTCAGGTCTAGAAGGAGTGCGTTTGCGCATTTCGCTTAGCGCATCGGCTGATGAAAGGTTACCCATCCAAACACGTTGGGCCCGGTAAAACCGGACCCAACGTTTATTACAGCTATATGGTTCTGATTTAGAGCTTAGCCAGAACGCGTCCGACCAACATGCCATGAGTCAATGCCATACCATGGCTGATACCCGGTGCAGGCAAGGGATAGTCGACCAAGAAACGACCGCCCATTGTGTTACCTACCGCATAGAGACCCTCGATCGGGCTGTCATTGGTGTCCAAGACATTGAAATCAACGTCGGTCTGCAGACCGCCCATGCTGACCAAGATGACCGTATCAGTTAGCGGGAACGCATAGAAGGGGGCTTCCAGCACACCGAAGAGACGGTCGGCGCGTTTGCCGAAGTCTTCGTCGTTACCTGCTGCGGCTAACGCGTTGTAGCGCTCGATAGTCGCTTTCAGTTCAACAGCATCGACTTCCATCAAAGCAGCGAGCTCCTCGATGGTGTTAGCTGTGACACCGGGAGCACCTTCCGCGAAGTAGCTGTTAAAACCGGGGGTGAAGCCATCTTCGCTGTCTTCCAAAGCGATGAACGCATTCTTACCATACATGCCGTTGGGAACCTGAGCGGCATCGACGAACCAGCTTACGTTACCGTGACCGCAGTCCATATATCCGATCTGCTCAGGCCACTTCGAATCGAAGATCTGCCAGCACTTCTTTTGGGGAAGGCGGGAAATCTGGTTTTGGATAGGCTGTCCACCCACATCTTCGCAGCAGAAACGGTCGCCGTAGATATCGACGAGCAGGAACGCATCCACACCGAGAGGACCACCCAAATGGTGTGTCATAGGTGCGAGAGGGCCATCTTCCATTTTCGCGCCGATCCACATACCCATTTGCTGACCGTCGCCGGTATTGGTCTTATCGCCTTTAGCATCGACGTTCGGGAAGATGCTCATGAAACGGGAAGCCCACGGCACATAATGATTCATCATATCTGCGTTCGAGGCGAAGTCTCCGGTCGCGAGCAGAACAGCTTTCGCAGCATTGATCTTCTTATAGTTACCGTCGATGTCCTGAACGATAACACCTGTAACAGGGCCTTCGTTGTTGGCGCGGACAAGCTGACGGGCCCATGTCGAGAACATATACTGGACGCCTGCTTCGACGCTCATGTCATAAAAAGCCTGAAGATACGCGCCATTGTCGGGGAAGCAGATCTGGCAATCATCATAGATGGGATAATAATTCGCCTCGAGATCGGCGGTCGCCGGCTGCGGCCAGTGCATCTTACGAACGCGCATGCTTTTGCCGTCATAAGACGCGGTGTCAGGTTCCACGACGTCCTTACCCTCTGAAGGAGCCAAGAACCAGTCGAACGCCTCGCCGGAATGCTCGGCCCAGAGATTCAGAATGCGCTGGTTCGGGCGATAGCCGCACTCTTTCATGATCTGCTGGACGACGGCATTCTTATCGAGCTTGATACCCAAGTCTTCTTGGATCTTCCCGCCGATACAACCGATTTGGTTGGATCGATACTGCCATGTCGCAGCCTTCTCAACGACGACGATGTTCGTCGCGCCATTCTCGACAGCAGAGCGCACTGCCGCCATTGACGAAAAACCGGAGCCGATGACGACGATATCGGCCTCGACCGTTTCAGTGATCTCGCTATCGGCGATTGCCGCCGGCGCGGTCAGGAACGACGCGGTTGCAGCTGTTGCGGTGGTTTCCTCACTGGACGTATCGGTCGATTTCGGCGTACCGCATCCCGCAAGCGTGGCTGCTCCGGCGGCGCCGATCATGGCTACGCTTCCGATCTTGAGTAGGTCACGACGACTCATCATACCTTTTACTTTACTCTCTTCATTCATGTCTTCTCCTCTTCCCAAACGGATGGCCGCAGTCATTCATCCTTCACGATTGGGAGACTTTCTCGATTTCGCTACCCTTTGTGAAGTACAATACGTATACGCAGCCTGGACAGGGAAAATGTATGCCGAAATTACGAAAAGCGATATAGCACAAAACTGACTAATTTTCTTTTTATGCAGGTAAAGTGGGGTAAATGATAATGATGACGATAGAAGAAACGAAGGGCACCGCCCCCTTTCGCTTCCGCCATCTAGGGTATGGTTTCTACTGGGCGTGCAATCTCATCTGCTTCCAAAGCACTGTCTTGTTCTCTTCGGTGTCCGACGCGCCTTCCTCTGTCACGGTTTTCTTGCTGGTATCTATCATCTTCAGCGTGTTGACGCACTTCGCGAGCGCAGCTCTGATACTGCAGTTTCCCAACAGGTTCGTGTCACTTCATCCTCTGCCGGCAGGCTTGGTTGTCGCAGTCGGAGTAATCTGCGCCGTGCTTGCAGGGTATTCCAACAGTTACAGCAACTTGTTTTTGGTTTCGGCCGGAGTTTTGACCGGCATCGGGAATGCATGGAGCAATATAGCATGGTTCCACTTCTACGGCGCTACTCGTCCGGAGAGGACCTCACTGTACATCCCCGTCGTTTTCATACTTGCGATTGCTCTCTATTTCATCATCAACTTTATGTCCGCTGTATCTATGGCGGGAGCAATTGCGATCGTCGTGGTATGCCCCTTGGTGGCTGGCGCGCTTTTGAGCACGAATATCAAAGAGATACAAGCCAGCTCATTCGAGGTCGAGAGCCCAAAGCAGTATGTATTGGCTGCGCAGATGCTCTGGCGCATCATCATCGGAGCGGCGATCTTCTCGGTGGTTTTCGGGATGGTGTGGCAGTT
>JAAXUU010000427.1 GCA_013335845.1 Actinomycetota bacterium | reverse complement strand
AGGGCGAGGGGATCGTCCTCGGGGTGCGCCTGGAACTCGAGGAAGAAGGACGCTCCACGGCTGCCGTCCTTCTCCTGGACGGCCCGTCCGCGCCTCGGATTGAAGAGGCCCAGACCCGTCTCAAACTGGTGGCCAACGCGCCTTCGATCAATCAGATCAGCGCCGAACGAATTCGCGACGAGTTGGTGCGGATTTTTTTGTCGCCGAATCGCGTGCGCGGGTGGGACCTGCTCGATGCGAGCGGTCTCATGCAGGCGTTTCTACCGGAGCTCGATGCGGTGAGCCATCGTCCCTATCATACGGGCTTCTTCTTCGGTCCTGCCGAACAAAGTTATGAGGGGGCGGAGTATCTTCAGACACACGACTGGGTAGCCACCGTCTTATCATGTGAGCCAACTGAAAAAGGGACTGCGCGCGTGGATATCTCCCAGCGCAATCGTTTCTTCGAAGGCGACGAACTCGAGGTTCTCTCACCGGGTTTTCCGGTACGCAGGGTGCAAGTCCGCAATCTTAGCACTGCGTTCGGTCAACTGTGCGAAGTCGCGAATCGCGCGTGCGAGAAGTATAGTTTCGAATCTTCGATTCCGCTTCTACCCCATGATCTCCTGCGCAGGAAGCGCGAGGATATCGCTATCAAGGGGTAGGGGAACAAGTGCTATGAATCGAGTGCAAGGGAACAGTGCTTGACGCGCGCGAGTGCGCAACCCTTTCACTTATTCGACTTTCAATCCCGAGAAATTCTTCCCGCCGGTGAATTCTTCACTCGAAACGCCACGCGCATGAAGTTCCATCTTGTCGAATGCTGCGTTCTGCGCTAGTTCGAATAGATCGTGGAATGATGCCGAGGAGACCTCCGGACTTCCGGGGTCTCGCCATTCCGCGTGTTCGCGGTTATCGAAATCGCATGTTTCGAAGATGTCGTTTCTCGGGCTGAGTGCCTGCACCAGAGAATGGTCCCGCATCGTGCGTTCGAACCTACCCAAGGTTGCGCGTTTGATGCCATGGGGAGAGTGGAGGACTCTCGTGGCGAATCGCATGTCCTTGACCGCACGGTTGAAATCCCTTGGTTTGAGTCCTGTTCTGAAAGCGCTACTCACCGTGAAACGATGAAGATCGTCGACTATATCGAGAGCTGCATCATCGATAAGCAGAATCTGCTTTCTGGGTTTGAAATCTTTGATCGTGACACCCTTCGTACGCCAGAGCATCATAGCATCGAGGTCGCTTTCGATCTGCGCGTGTACATGTGATGACGCCTTCTCGTCGAGGTTCTCCACTCCGGCCGTGAGGAGGGCGTTCTGAAGGGCGAAAATGAAGGGGTGCGCGATCGAGTCGAGGGTATAGTGACAGATGAAACCGCGGACATAGGCATCGGCGATGACGCGATTGTCGATGTTCATATGACGGGCGAACGAGCGGAGTGCATCGAACTCCTCGTTGATGTGAGAATTATGCATAGCGCTTCCTATGAATTTCGCTCGCGCGAATCCTCTTGAAAGCAATAGGAAGAGATCGG
>JAAXUU010000194.1 GCA_013335845.1 Actinomycetota bacterium | reverse complement strand
GCTTGCGCTTCTGCGCAAGCTCACGTTCGAACTGCTTTCGATAGTCGTCGTCATCCAAAGAGCTTGCCGTAAGGTCCGCCGTGCCCGGCCTGAAAGGTATGGATGCAGTAAGAAGAAAGCCGGGGGCGAAGGATACTGCAGATGTGCGGTTTGCCCCGCGTGGGTCGAGGGGCTTTTCGGCATTAGCTGGTATCATCCATGCGCGACCGAGATGAGTGATGCCTTCAATGCGCTTTTTTGCGCAAAGTTCATGTACTCTCCGCTCGGAGATATCCCATTTCTTTGCAGTTTCGCGTACGGATAGATACTGCATGTGTGCCCCGGATTTCTCTGTCGCCGATATGCGATCACGTCCCATTCATAGCGAATGATACCACCGGTTCACGTTCTCACCAGTAGAAAAGTAGCAGGAATACCACGTTTTTTACCTAACGTCTCGCTACGGGATTCAACGCAATCTGCGCCAATGGTAGATAGCTCAAGATGCCATCGATGGTCACGCTTCGATAAAGCGTGACGGTATCGACAGGCCCACTCGAGCACCCTCTACATTCAGCCAATATAGTATCGTTGATGGAGACCTTCCTTGCGAGCGTGACGTGTGGATGGAAAGGTTTCTCGTCGAAAGTGATACCGTTTTTCGCAAGACCCGTGTGTATGTCTTTGGCAAGCATCTCAATCTGGGAGGTCTCGCGAAGACCATACCATAGCGTAGCGGAATCACGTTTTCCGAAGAAACCGAGTCCGCCAAGCGCGACTTCGAAGGGCTCGTGTTTTGCGCAGGCATCCTTGACGGTTTCGCATATACGAGGGAAGAGCTTTTCGTCCTTCTCGCCGATAAAAGCCAGCGTCACGTGGTAGAGATCAGGGGCGACGAATCTCCCCTTCATGTGCGGGCGCAACTCTTCGGAAGTGCTCGAAAGCTCTTCTTTGATGGAAGATGGTAGTTCTGCCGCAATGAAAAGCCGCATTCTTGACCACACTCTCTAGGCACTTTCTGGGTACTCTCTGAAAAATCGATAAATTGCCGGTTTCGTTACACCGCGCATCGGAAGCACTGGCGGTTCGTTGCCTCTATCACATTACATGCTGCAGGGGTATGCAGCAAGCAAACCGATTCACTACAGATATATATCTGGCGGTACCCACGGATACCAGCGATGGGTATACTACGAAGAACGGTGGTATGCTTTTTACACTCAGTGCTTGAGACGGTGACGCTGCATCGAAGTGCTCACTCGGAGGTATGCGGGAAGAAGGGTTCGACTATGGACAGCGAAACCGGAACTCATGGAACCTTGAAGGAAATCTATCTTGCGGGAGGTTGCTTTTGGGGCACCGAGAAATACCTGTCGCTTGTGAAAGGCATCGTCGACACAGAGGTCGGCTATGCTAACGGCTTGACGGCAAATCCCAGCTACGAGGATGTGTGTTATCGGGATACCGGCCACGTCGAAGCGGTCAAGGTAGTATACGATCCGAATGTAGTGAGCTTGGATTTCATTTTAAAGCTCTACTACGACGTAATCGATCCTTTGGCGAAAAACCGCCAAGGAAACGATGTCGGTTCGCAGTATCGCACCGGCATCTACTACAATGACGAGCATGACAGGGCAACCATTCTGCGGTCCTTGGTGGAACTCCAAAAACTCCATGATAAACCGGTAGCGATCGAGGTGCTGCCGCTGCAAAACTACGTCATTGCCGAAGACTATCACCAAAACTACCTCGATAAGAATCCGAGCGGATACTGTCATATACATGCCGATAAATTCGCGAAGGCCAAGCTCGCGCGGGATGACCGACCGAAATACAAGCCGAAGTCAAAAGAGGTCCTCAAGGAAGTGCTCACCGAAAGACAGTATGACGTGACCCAGAACAACGCTACGGAACCGCCCTTCGATAACGAGTATTTCAGCACCTTCGACGAGGGTATTTATGTGGACGTGACTACGGGCGAGCCGCTTTTCGTTTCGACTGACAAGTTCGAATCCGGTTGTGGATGGCCGAGTTTCTCCAAGCCGATCGACTCCGAATCGGTTCGTGAGCTGGTCGATGCTACTCATGGTATGAGCAGAGTGGAAGTGCGAAGTAAAGGTGGCGACGCGCACCTCGGCCACGTATTCACAGACGGTCCACGTGCATCAGGCGGTCTCCGCTATTGTATCAATAGTGCATCTCTGAGATTCGTGCCTAAGGCGAACATGGAAGAAGAGGGCTACGGGCACCTGCTTGCTCTTGTGAAGTGACAGGACGAGCATGCGAATGCGAATCAACTCTGTATAAGGAGGTTAGTATGGTGCAGATAGTGACTGATAGTTCTTGCGACTTGCCAAAGGAGTTCATAGAGAAAATCGGTATTACCGTGGTCCCGCTTGTGGTTGATATCGACGGAGAAATCTTTCATGAAGGTATGGATATCACGCCACGGGAATTCTACGATAAGATGGCGAAGAGCATCAATCTCCCCAAGACTTCGCAGCCATCTCCCGCTCTGTTTGCAGAGACATTCGACACGCTTTCAAGCACGGGTTCGATTCTCTGTATCACGGTTTCCTCGAAGCTGAGCGGAACATACCAAGCAGCATTGATCGGACGGGATCTATCAGGAGCGGACGTGACCGTTTTCGATAGCCTCACGGGATCCCTCGGCCTCGGTCTACAAGTTCTAAAGGCTTGCAGGTTGGCGAAGGCGGGAAAGACGGTTGATGAGATAATCGCAGAACTAACAACTTACAGAGAGGGCATGAACACCCTCGTTTTATTGAATACGTTGGAGAATATCGTTAAAGGCGGGCGTCTCAGTCAGTTCCAAGGAAGCCTATCGAGGATCCTCGACATCCGGGTGTTATTGCATGACGTAGAGGGGGGAGTCGAGCCTCTAGAGAAGATACACGGGAAGAAGAGGGCTATGGAACATCTCCTCGCGAGGATCTATGAATATCACCCCGAGCCGACTGGTTTGGAAATCGGTATCACACATATCAATAATCTCGCTGATGCCGAAACCATCGAACAGGTGCTGCTCGAAAAATATACTCAACCTAAAGTCGTGATTAGCGAAATGGGCTCAACTATGGGGACCTATGCCGGCGATGGTGGCATGATCATCGCGTTCTGATCGGCACTCTTTTCTCTGCAGTGCATCGGGTTTACCTGAAAGCGTGATTTGTAGGAGGGAGAAACAGCAATGAATATCAAGTTTCTTGGTGCGGCGATGTCTGTAACGGGGTCCTGCCATCTCATTACTACCGATAAATACGAATTCCTGCTGGATTGCGGTCAGTTCCAAGGCGGTAAAACATTGGAGCAGCTCAACTACGGTTCTCTGGGTTTCGATGCACACAAGATAGATTTCGTTATCCTGAGCCATGCGCACATCGACCATAGCGGCAGGATACCCCTGCTTGTGAACCGAGGCTTCACCGGAAGGATCTATTGCACGAAAGCGACAGCAGACCTAGCCGATATCATGTTGAAAGACAGTGGATATATCCACGAGAAGGAAGCCGAGTGGAGCAACAAGAAAGCGCGGAGGCAAGGCAGACCTCTGGTCGAGCCGCTTTATACGATGGACGACGCGGCTGCTTCGCTGGAATATCTCTATCCGGTTCCATATGATGAGCTCATCGATATCAATGAAGATATCAGATTGTGCTATAGGGACGCAGGACATATTTTGGGCTCGACTATCGTCGAACTCTGGATTAAAGAAGGATATACGACTTCAAAGCTCGTTTTTTCCGGCGACCTTGGAGTGAAGAACGAACTCATGCTGAAGGATCCTGCCGTAATCGAAGAAGCGGATTATCTGATCATGGAAGCGACCTATGGAAATCGGACGCA
>JAAXUU010000426.1 GCA_013335845.1 Actinomycetota bacterium | reverse complement strand
GCCGCAGAATATCTCGAGGCGATCGGGTTATCGGAGCCCGGTCTCAACCGCCTCGCACGCGAGGCGTACAAGTTGCTCGGGTTGCAATCCTACTTCACGGTAGGCGAGGTGGAAGTCAGAGCATGGACCATCCCGATTGGTTCGAAAGCTCCACAAGCTGCCGGCGTTATCCACAGTGATTTCGAACGAGGGTTCATCAAAGCCGAATGCGCATCATATGAGGACTACATCGCCTACAACGGAGAGGCCGGTTGCCGCGCTCAAGGGCGTTTGCGAATCGAGGGCAAGGAATACGTCGTGCAAGATGGCGACATCATGCACTTCAGGTTCAACGTCTAGAGCATGTATTCTCGGTGCCGGGGTTGATACCTCACTCGCGCTTCGAGTTTTCCATGCTTTCGATGATTCCCAAGATGGCGAGGACGATCACATCGCCTGCGAGAATGAATAAGGCGATGGATTTTTCCAATATGCCGGGAATGCTCAAAGCGATGACCAGTAGTCCGGATATTAGAACCAGCACTCGGAAGATCTGTTTCGCGACGCGATTGATTTTCTTTTCTCCGCGCGTGATCATATCCTCGCCGGCGGCTTGATCATCCAGTCCTGATGGTTCGTCTACCAACTCGTAGATGTCTTGCGGTGCATCAGGTTCATCTTCGAGGTTCGTGTCATCGATTGTGACCATTTTATCCACGAGTCCTTTCATAGGACGACCGCGCACAGCATTTGAGTATCAGTGTAGACCGCCTTCTCGCGGCTCGCAATGTTTCGCCTAAGTTTTGTAACCCTAAAATGTGCTGCGAAGCCGTCATATATAGAATAAGATACATAAGCAGGTTTTTCGTATGCGATTGGAGATATCTATGAGTCCTGAACTAGCTTCCCAAACGGTACTCGTTGTCGATTTTGGCGCGCAGTATGGTCAATTGATCGCACGTCGCGTACGTGATTTGAAAGTTTATTCTGAAATCGTACCTTTCGACATCAATTACGAAGTTCTCGTCGCCCGTCATCCTGCTGCCATCATCTTATCGGGTGGACCGGCGAGCGTGTATGCTCCCGGAGCCCCTGAAGTGGATAAACGTATTTTCGAGCTGGGGATTCCCGTACTGGGATTCTGTTACGGCATGCAAGCCATGGCCGCTGAACTCGGAGGCACCGTACCTCAGACCGACATCGGCGAATATGGACCTGCCACGTTATCGAGGCAGGGGACCTCACGTTTATTGGAAGGTACCCCTGAAGAGCAAATCGTTTGGATGAGTCATCGTGACAGCGTCGGCGCGGTTCCGCCCGGATTCAGCATCACTTCATCCACCCCGACAACCCCGGTTGCAAGCATGGAAAATGCCGAGCGCGGGTTGTACGCGACACAATTCCATCCCGAGGTTGCGCATACGGAATTCGGCACTCGGATCCTACAGAATTTCCTTTTCGACATCGCAGGACTCAGCGAAGAGTGGACGATGGACAGTTTCATCGAGGATTCCATCGTTGCTATCCGTGAGCAAGTCGGTTGCG
>JAAXUU010000193.1 GCA_013335845.1 Actinomycetota bacterium | reverse complement strand
GCCATTATTGTCTTGCATAATGTCGTTTTGGATGGGGGGCTGAAAATTTTACTTGCCACGTGTGAAGACCGTGGTATAGTGTTTGTGCACTTCGTAAGTCGCCATCTCGGTGGTCACCGAGATTTCTTTGTAAATCCACTCATTCATTTTGTGTGATTGTGCGCATAGTGCATACTGTCGTTATAATTTAGGAGGAATGATTCGGTGAAGTTTTTTTTGGACACCGCTGATCTTAACGAGATCGAAGAGGCTGCTTCATGGGGTGCTTTGGCGGGAGTAACGACAAATCCCAGTTTATACGCCCGTATAGGTGGCAAAGTAGCGGATTTTGAGAATCACATCGCCCGTATCTGCGAAGTAGTCGATGGCCCTGTATCAGCCGAATCGGTCGCGATGACACGTGATGAAATCATAGCCGATGGTATCAGACTCGCCGCAATCGCACCAAACGTCGTCGTCAAAGTACCCACGATGATAGAAGGTCTAGCTGCAACCCGGGCACTGTCTGAACGTGGTATCAAGGTGAATATGACGCTCTGCTTCACGGTTCCGCAAGCGATTCTCGCGGCTCGTAGCGGGGCAGCGTTCATCAGCCCGTTCGTCGGACGCTTCGATGACATCTCCGAAGATGGGATCTCTCAGCTGTACGACGTGGTTCAGGCGATAGGGAATTACGATTTCGGTCATGACGTGGAAATCATCGCCGCATCCGTCCGCTCTGCGAACCATGTTGCTCAAGCTGCGCTTATGGGCGCCGATATCGCAACGGTTCCCTTCAATGTATTGAAAAAATGTGTCGAGCATCCTCTCACTGACCGCGGGCTCGAATCATTCCTCGCCGATTGGGAGAAAGTTAAGAACGCATGATAAAGAAAACCGATGAAGCGTTATCCCCCGAAGCCTCAGCAGCTGCAGCGGTAGTCGCGAAGGAAGCAAGTGCAAAGCCGGCAACCAAGCCACGTACGAGGAAAGTTGCTGTAGCACCTGAAGGTACATCCCCGGAGGTGGCGGTTGCTTCCGTGATAAAGGGGTCTGAAGAGAAGCCTACGCCCCCTGCGCGACGTCCCGGAAGAAAACCGAAGGCCGCACCTGTTGAAATCGCTCCTATCGAAGCTGCACCTAGTGCTTCGGCGCCTGCTGAAGCTGCACCTGTTACTCCCGCACCTGTTACTCCCGCACCTGTTACTCCCGCACCTGCTGCGACGACAACGATAGAGTCGATTCCCACACAGTCAACCCCCAGCCCAGAGGTACAAGATGCGACCGGAGCCGTCAAAGCTCCTCGTCGTCAACGGCGCACACCGGTGCCGATTGTCGAGCCCGCGGAAAAGAAAAGCGCGGCCGCAGCCGAACCGATCGTAGAGGCCATCGCTGAACCGAAGATGTCTCGCGAAGAGGCTCATGCAACCGACAGGAAGCCCTATAAGCAGGTCTCGAAACCACAGCAGCAGACAAGTTCTTCCGCCGCTGGGAAGGGTCGTCGCTCTCGGCGTCCGAGCAATGGCGGTCATCACGATACTGCCGTAGTACAGACGAAGCGTGAAGACCTCGAACAGCTCAAGCTGACCGAGCTGCGCGAGAAAGCGATCGAGTTCGAAATCGACGTGACGGATCTCAAGAAGAAGGAAGAACTCCTTGACGCCGTCTATGGGGCGACAGCAAAAGCCGAAGGTTTCGCGGACTTCAAGGGTATTCTCGACATCATGCCCGAGGGTTATGGTTTCCTAAGAACCAGCGGTTACCTACCCGGAGAAAACGATGTCTACGTCGGCCAGAACGCAATACGCCGTAACAATCTTCGCTGCGGAGATATGGTCATCGGCCAAAGTCGCTCACCTCGCGATAACGAGAAGTACCCTGCCTTGCATTCGATCGATACAGTCAATGATATCCCGCTGGCAGACTGCCAGAAGCGTATCAAATTCGCCGAACTCACTCCTGTATATCCCAATGAGCGCCTCATCATGGAACACGGCAAAGACACCATCACCGCACGTACGATCGATTTGGTCGCACCAATCGGAAAAGGGCAGCGCGGCCTTATCGTTTCTCCTCCTAAAGCCGGTAAAACCACCATCCTCAAAGACATCGCAGCCGCGATTTCCGCAAATAATCCGGACGTACATCTCATGTGCCTTCTCGTGGACGAACGCCCCGAGGAAGTAACCGATATGCAAAGGTCCATCAAAGGCGAAGTTATATCCTCGACTTTCGATATGCCCTGCGAAAACCATATCGCTGTGGCCGAGCTCGTTCTGGAACGTGCGAAACGCCTTGTCGAATGCGGCAAGGATGTCGTCATACTTCTCGATTCAATCACGCGTCTCGCGCGCGCTTATAACCTTTCTCAGCCCGCAAGTGGCCGTATCCTCTCCGGTGGTGTCGATTCGACGGCGTTGTATCCTCCCAAGCGTTTCTTGGGTGCCGCCCGTAACATCGAGCACGGTGGATCGCTCACCATCCTCGCAAGTGCGCTTATCGATACCGGCTCGAAGATGGATGAAGTTATCTTCGAGGAATTCAAGGGTACGGGCAACATGGAACTCAAACTCGACCGCAACTTGGCCGATCGACGCATTTTCCCTGCTATCGACCCTGTTTCGTCAGGTACGCGAAAAGAAGAGCTGCTTCTCGATCCTCAGGAAGCTCCGTTCATATGGGGTATCCGTCGTATCTTGGCGAATATGAACAACACCGAGCGTGCTATGGATATGCTTATCAAGAGCTTGAAGAAGACCGATGATAATCAGGAGTTCTTGGTACGGACCGCAAAGAAAGCGCAGAGTAAGAACGGTAACACGCTCGAGGTCTGACGTTGGACCGGAACCGAGCGAAGGGGGATCGTCCCTGGGAGCGCAGTGATCCAGCGCGGTGATTCTAACCCGTTTACGTTTTCAACCGTTAGCCTTTAAGATTTATATTGGCGACGTACAGTTCATGTGGTATCCTAGCAAGGCTTGTCCGGTCTTGGTCGGAAACCAAGACATTACTAGAGGAGTTTACAATGAGAGATACCATTCACCCCAAGTATGTAGAGTGCGAAGTCCGTTGCTCTTGTGGCAACACCTTCATCACTCATTCAACGAAAGACAAACTGCAAGTCGAGCTTTGCAACGAGTGTCATCCCTTCTTCACGGGTCAGCAGAAGTTCGTCGATACCGGTGGACGCGTACAGCGCTTCTCCGATAAGTTCGGTTCTGCCTCCACCACAGCGCTCGAGCGCGATGCTGCGAAGAAAGCAGAGCGTAAGGCTGCTGCAGAAGCTGCGGAAGCTGCGGCGAAAGCTGCTCGCGATGCAAAAGCCGCCGAGAAAGCGGCACGTGCTGCCAAATACGTCGACAAAGCCGTCAAAGAGCCGAAAGAGGCAGTCGTCGTCGAAGAGGCTACCGAAGCTGCTGCCGAGTAGTTTTTAGACCTACAGGTCTGATGTCAACTGCTACGGGGCGAGAAGCGATTCTCGCCCCGTTTTTGTTTTCGTAACCGTGTGTACTTGTGCTGCCGATTGGCGTCTTTGCACAGGTTTCGTCTCGAGGAGGGTTTTTATGCAGATCAATCTTCTTTATCACACCCCGGATCCCGAACGAGCCGTAGCAACGGCGGCGCGCCTTTGCTACGCACCCGTCGGGGCTGCAGAGCTTATGGAGACTCTGGACGCGGAGAGCGTTCGAAAAGTTCTGCGCACGGTTATGGGGGGAGGGCATTTCTCGACCCTCGAGCATGCGTCCTATACGTTCGCCATCGATGGTGTGAGCCGATCGATGACGCACCAGCTCGTCCGTCATCGCATGGCGAGTTACAACCAGCAATCCCAACGCTATGTCGTCTTCAAAGAAGAGCCGGATTTCATCGTTCCCCATACGATCGCCGAAAAACCCGAG
>JAAXUU010000192.1 GCA_013335845.1 Actinomycetota bacterium | reverse complement strand
GAACGCATGGTCCTGAGGGATATCGAGATTGGCAAGTCCCGAAAACATATAAGCGCGCTGCAATTCCTTTATCGCGGGCCAATCGACGACGACGGTATGCAAGTCGTAGTCCAAGGCGGAGCACATTTTCTGGATGTTATCTACGGCAAGTTCGCTGTTCCATCCCGCATCCACGTGTACAGCGAGGACCCGAAGCCCCAGTTGTTTGGCAAGCAATGCCATGTAGGAACTATCAACCCCTCCGGATATACCGAGAACGCAATCATACTCGTTGCCTTTACCGGCTTCCTTCATCGTCGCCACAAGGTCTTCCAGCTGCTTCTCGCTCGTGCCCGGTTTGTACCCGTCTGCTTCTACTAGGCGGTCATACGCGTGACAGTGATTGCACACCCCGTTCTCGTCGAATGTGATATCAGGGTCGCTCGTATCCATGATGCAACGTGTGCAAATCTGATATTCGGTGTCACTCATGTAGGTATACCCTCTCTCCGATCAATTCCTGCTCTGTTGGGAAATTGATCAATACCGCCTTTTTGCTGCCATAATATACAAACATACTGCCGGCTGACGCAGCGTGCGCACCGGCTTCATAAATAACTCGACGCAAGTCCGCGATACTGCCGGCTCCGCCACAGGCGATGACAGGAATGGACACACTCTCCGTGACCTCTTTGACGAGAGCGAGATCGTACCCTTTCATCGTCCCATCGTTATCGATGGAATTCAGGAGGATCTCGCCGGCATTGCATTCTTGGGCGATTCGCGCCAATTCAACAGGGCTCTTCGCCGTCTTCTCACTGCCGTCGTTGCAATAGGTGGTATACCCTCCGAATGTCTTACGCTTCGCATCGATGGACACGACGACACTCTGTGAACCTGCAATCGCGGCTGCTTCTGCGATGAAACCGCTATCTCGGATAAAGGCGGTGTTGATCACCACCTTCTCGAAACCTATCGAGAATAATCGTCGGATGTCATCGATCGTCGTGATACCACCGCCGTAACTCAGCGGCATGAATGCTTCCGATGCGATATCCTCGAGCATCGCGAAATCCGGAGACCGCCGGTATTTCGAGGCCTCGATATCAAGCAGGCAGAGCTCATCCACCATCTTCTCGTTGAATATCTTAACCGTGTTTATCGGATCCCCCAGATACCGAGGTTTATCGAATCTCTCGGTCTTCACAAGGCCTTGGTCTTTGAGTAGCAAGCAGGGGATGATCCTCGGTCGATTATACACCTAACACAACTCCACGAAATTCTTCAGCAATCGCATCCCGAACATATGACTCTTCTCGGGGTGGAATTGTACGCCGATAATATTCTCTTTCTGTACGGCCGCCGCAAAAGGGTAACCGTAATCGCACCGCATCAACACGTCTGCTTCGGACGAACAAACCGCATGGTAGGAATGGACGAAATAGTACCGCTGCGGTTCCTCCGGATCGGAGATTCCGTTAGCGATGCAGCATCCGGGCTTACTGACGGAAACGTAATCCCAGCCCATGTGAGGTATCTTCAATCCCGAATTCTCTTCATCGAACGCAAACCGTGTACAGTGCATGTCGATGAAGCCCAAGCCCTCGCTGTTTCCTTCTTCACTCGAGTTTCCCAGCAACTGCATTCCCAGGCAGATACCGAGAATCGGCTTTTTCCATTCGAGGGCTGAAACAGTAAGAAGCTCGACCAATCCGGTATCCCTCAAGGATCGCATTCCTTCATCGAAGGCTCCGACTCCGGGAAGGATGAGTTTGTCAGCTGCGGCGATCTGCTCTTGATCCCGGGTTATGAGGCAATCCCTCTCCCCTGCCCGTTTCAGCATATTCTTGATGGAGGCGGTGTTGCCCACGCCATAATCCAGTATCGCGATCATTACCGAGCCTCACCCTCCTGTGATTCAAGTACATCTGCGTAAAGCTCCATCAATCTGCCTGCGACAACCTCGGGGGAGAATCTTCTCGCTCGAAGCGCTAGTTCCGACGGGTCGAAGGAATCCTTTTTCGACATCATCATCTTCAATGCAAGAGCAAGTTCTTCCACGTCACCGGGCGTAACGAGTATACCGCACTCGTCATCGATAAAATCTTCCGGGCCGCCACAGCGTGTCGTGACAACAGGTAGACCGGCGGCAAGTGCCTCGGCACATGCGACTCCGAAAGTCTCATGCTGGGAAGCGCAGACGTAGAAAGCACACGAGGGCAGTACCCTTGCCAGTTCACTGCGGGAACGGTACCCCATGAACTGCACCCGATTATCAAGACCGAGTTCGGTTACTAGCTCGCGCAATCCGCTTTCCTCAGGACCTTTGCCGAAAATCAACATTTTATTATCCTCTTTGGGAAAGGCCCTGTCGAATGAGTCGATAAGTATGTCGATATTCTTCACAGGTGACAACCCGCCGGCGGTTACGATATCGCGAGAACTCGACCGCGATCCAAGATTCGAAGAGAACTCCGAAGTATCCACGACATTCGGGATTACCTGAAACGAGAGTCCCGTCATGTTTACAAGGCGCGCAGCGAACGCGTTGCTCACCGCGATCCGGGCTTTCGCCGAAGCATAGGGCTCGAGCACGCTTTGAAGCAAGCTTCGGTCCACGCTATCTTTATTCAGCAAAGAAGAGTGCTCGGTGACCACGTAGGGAACACCATATCGTTTGGCGACGTGGGCTGCCATACAGATATAGTCCGTCGAGTGCGCGTGTATCACATCCGGCATCCCATAGCGATCGACGATGGAGCGGAAGACGGACGTAAGAGCTTTTGTACCTATCGCGAGAAAAAAGTTTCGCGGGACAGCCCCACAAGGCAGATCGATAGCCTCGATGCGTACACCGTCTTTCGCGAAGCTCCTGCGACCAAGCGGGCGTTTCCGACGAATCGATCGCAAGTCGATCGCTGCGAAGACGACCTTGCATCCCGCAGCCGCCAAAGCACGCGCCTGATCGAATTCGAATATCCCGTTTCCGCCATACTGTTCGGTTGGGTAACCTTGGGCGACTATAAGCACATACACGGAGGCATCCTATCGTTTCCGAGCACTATCGAGGTCGGCGGAGAGGTGCGCATATAATCCGATGAGCTTCTCACCTTCGGACTGCCAGTTGTATCGACCCAATACGGCTTGACGCCCCCGCAAACCCATCTCGCGTGCCTCCTCGGGATGACCGTGCAGATACTCAACCGCCTTGGCGATATCACCGGTATCGCACGGATCGACGACAAGTCCACAATGAATGTCTTCGACCATGGATCTCCACTTGGGAAAGTCTGAGACGATTACCGGCAAACCCGCGACCATATATTCGAACAGTTTGTTCGGCAAAGCATCGTAGTGATTGGGCGCCGGAAGAAATGTGACCATGCCGACCGTTGCGCGCTCGTAAAGGTTCGACACTCCTTCCCTATCGAGAATCCCCGAGTAGGTGACATTCGGGCTCGAAAGCCAATCCAAATCCGCGAAATCACCCGCATCGATAGGTCCGGCCAGCGCCAAAGGGTCACCGGTTAGTTTCGCTACCTCCGCAAGCCTGTCGACGCCGCGCAACTTGGTGATATTCCCTACATAGCAGATGAGCGGCGAACGATCGATGTAGGTGTCAGCATAGCCGATATCATCAAGTAAGGGATAGTTGTACAGAATGACGACGGGGACTCCTAGCGCGCGGAACCGTTTCGCTATAGGTTCATTGACGGTTATGACGCAATCGAATGCGCGAACCGCGCGCTCCTCCACTCTGGAATATATGAGCGAAACGAGCTTCCTGAGATAGCTTGGGATCCACGGCTTGGTGAGGATCTGCTGGGGAACATCCTCATGTGAATCATAGATGACGATTTTGCCACGTTTCTTCAAGTCCACACCGACGGACAACAATTCCGGATCATGG
>JAAXUU010000425.1 GCA_013335845.1 Actinomycetota bacterium | reverse complement strand
CAAATCATCAGGGGTCGTTTCTATTCGTATGTTATCTGAATTGTTCTCTTTTATCTCCATAATGAAATCATTGTATAGGTTCGAACCCGATTATGGGTCGCAGTTTGCTGATTAGTGGCGAAAATGACGATGTCCCGTAAACACGAGTGCGACTCCGGCGGCATCAGCGGCGGCGATACACTCATCGTCGCGGATGCTTCCCCCCGGTTGGATGACCGCGGTGACGCCCGCCCCGATAAGCACCTCGAGTGAGTCTGCAAACGGCATGAATGCATCACTTGCCGCGACAGCGCCCTTCGCTTTCTCGCCCGCCTGCTCAACGGCGATTCTAGCGGAATTCAAACGATTCGGTTGGCCTGCGCCGGCACCCACCGTCGCTCCATTCTTCGTGATGAGGATCGCATTGGACTTGATAGATTTACACGCCTTCCAAGCGAAGAGCATCTCTTCCATTTCTGCGTCCGTCGGCTGACGTTTCGTGGGAACGGAGAAGCCCGCAGGATCCTCCCCTACGGTATCGAGCTGTTGCGCGAGAATACCACCTTCAACCGAGCGGTATTCGAGACCCGTTCCCGCCGGGTTCAAACCGCCGGTTGCCAGAATCCGCGCGTTTGGTTTCTGAGTGAAGAGCTCGAGGGCGCCTTCATCGAAAGAAGGAGCGATAACGGCTTCGATGAACTGATTGTTGTCGTAGATAGCCTCTACAAGAGCGGCGGTGACAGTGCGGTTGAACGCCATCACTCCCCCATACGCGCTTACGGGATCGCACTCATGGGCGGCTTTGTATGCTGCGACGATATCCTCGCCCTTGGCAATGCCGCATGGTGTCAGGTGCTTCACGATGACACACGCCGAGGCTCCTTCGAATTCACGGACCGCCGCCCAAGCAGCATCCAAGTCCAGGTAGTTGTTGTAAGACAACTCCTTTCCTTGGATCTTTACGGCGTTGGACAGGGTGTAGTCTTTGCAACCGACTTCGAAATCGGGATTATCGAGCTTGTAGAATGCAGCCTGTTGATGGGGGTTTTCTCCGTAGCGGAGATCCGCTTCCTTTGTGAGGAAGAGGCGTTTCTCGGGAGCGAAGTAGGATGCTCCGTTGATCTGCCCTTGCATCCACGTGTAGATCGCATTGTCATAGGCGCTGGTGGTACGAAACACCTCAAGAGCGAGCATAGCGCGCGTCTGGCTGGTGAGAGAGCCGCCGTTCGCGCGCATTTCATCAAGGATGGAGGTATACATCGAAGGGGAGGTCACGACGGCGACAGAAGCGTGGTTCTTCGCGGCGCTGCGAAGCATGGAAGGACCGCCGATATCGATGTTCTCGATAGCCTCCTCAAACGCCACGCCTTCTTTTGCGATAGTAGCCTGGAACGCATAGAGGTTGACGATGATCATATCGATCATGCCGATGCCGTGCTCCTCCGCTGCGGCCATATGTGCCGGATCGTCGCGACGGGCCAGTAGGCCGCCATGCACGTTGGGATGGAGCGTCTTGACGCGGCCATCCATCATCTCGGGGAAACCGGTGAGGTCATCG
>JAAXUU010000424.1 GCA_013335845.1 Actinomycetota bacterium | reverse complement strand
TTACCGAAGAAGCTATAGATTTTGCCGTTGTTGGCGCACAGAGGGAAAAGGGGTGTTTGATGGACGAAGAAACGATTGCTCCCGAGGAGCAGGTTTCGGAGAAGCCAAAGAAATCCAAGAAAAAGCTTGGAATCATTCTTGGCGTTATTGTAGTGGTTTTAGTGGCAGCAGTTGCCGGTGGACTTATATGGCATGAGCAACCGTCGTTCTGTGGTGCTATCTGCCATACGCCGATGGATCCATACTATGAAGGTTATGAGTCAGGTGACACGACCTTGCTTATCACCACGCATAAAAAGGCGAATGCAGAGTGCCTTGATTGTCACATTCCTACCCTTTCTCAGCAGATCGCCGAGGGTACGCACTGGATCACCGGAGACTATGTATTCAATTATGAGACCGATCGTCTCGAATTGCGTGATGAATTCGCTTCTGAGGAGTTCTGCCTGAATGCGGATTGCCACAATATGACCGTTGAAGATCTAGCGGTAGCAACTGAGGACTTGGCGTGGAACCCTCACAACACTTCCCAGCATGGTCAGATCGCTTGCTCTTCCTGCCACCGTATGCACAGCCCGTCGGTCATGTACTGCGCGCAGTGCCATGCTGAAGCCAAGAAAGCTATGCCTGAGGGATGGGCAGCTTCAGAGAAAGAAGCAGAGGCGCTGTTGGTTGCCGCCGCCGCAGCTAAGTAGTAGGCTACAAGATATTTCCGAGTGTGTCTCCCCGGACACACTACATTTCATAAGGCGTGTCAACCTTCCCCAAGAGACACGCCAGTTAGCGGAAGCGGCATCCCCGGCCGCCCGCAACAAAGGGCTCGCGTTTACGCGAGTCCTTTGCCTTTTGTATGGACTCCGTACCTGTTATATTGGTAGCAGGCGTGAAAAAGGAAGAAAGAGAGAAGATGCTACGAAGTGAAGCTCTGCGTTTCCTCGGTTTAGAGGAGGGCGCAGGTGAAGAGGATATCAAAGTTGCGTATCGTGAGATGTCGCAAATCCTACATCCCGATAAATTCAATAACAACGAGAAACTCAAAGATCGTGCAACCGAGCAATTCAAGCAGCTCAACGATGCACGGGATACCTTGCTTAACGGTAAATCCGGATCATCTCAAGGTTCTGCGCGTTCCGGTGCGACAAGCCGTGGTGCCGCGAGCGCAAGCGGTGCTTCCTATTCGAGCAGGGAAGCGATTCTCAACGCACGTTTGAACGGAATCACAGCCGCTCGCATCGGATTGGTCTCATATCTGGACACAGAGGAAGACTCCCGTCGCAACGGAGTCGTGTTCATCGCATTGTCACTTCTCTGTCTGTTGGGCGGACGACGGTTTCCCGCCCTGCTCGCGCTCGGGTCGACGGGACTCATCTACGGCATTGTGAAGATATCGAACTCACAGATGACTATCAGGATGCTCAAAGAGAAGCTTTCAGAGCTGGAAGTAGAAAAAAATGCATGCATCCGCGAACTCGAGAAACTCTAACAGGGGAGGGGCGGAATGGACGAACAGAATTCGGTTATCAGCCCACTGCTCGATAGGCTCACGAGA
>JAAXUU010000191.1 GCA_013335845.1 Actinomycetota bacterium | reverse complement strand
CAATCGAGGTGTTCTTCTCATAGGTTGTATTCGTCTTGTGCCCAAGCCAAAAAGCGACAAAGAACATGATGCCGAAGTAGAACAGCAAGGGAATCGCAATACGGACGACATCGAGTGGGATCTGCACGATGGTCTCGCCTTTCAGTGAGAACATCACGATGATGGTGAAGAGCAAAGCGATGAGTGTTATCGGCGATATTCTCGGCACGAAGACATTCTCATACCACGAGCGGCCTTTGGCGCGAAGCAACAGGAAACGTGTGAGCATGCCTGCGATAAATGGGATCCCTAGATAGATGAATACGCTTTGCGCTATCTGCCACGGCGAGATGTCGACGACTGTCCCCTGTAATCCGAAGAACGGGGGCAGCACCGTAAGGAAGATCCATGCGAGGGGCGCATAGAATATAACTTGGAATATGGCGTTTAGGGCGACAAGACCGGCGGCATATTCGCTATCGCCATGGGCGAGTTCGTTCCAGACGATGACCATGGCGATGCATCGAGCCAGCCCGATCAATATGACACCGTTCATATAGGCCGGCTGGTCCCGAAGGAATACGATTGCGAGGATGAACATGAGAATGGGTCCTACGACCCAGTTGAGCACCAGTGAAAGCGTCAACGTCTTCTTATCGCGGAATACGTCGGGGAGTTCCTCGTACTTAACCTTAGCGAGCGGCGGGTACATCATGAGGATGAGCCCGATTGCAATCGGGATATTGGTCGTCCCAATTGAAAAGGAGTCCACGTACTCCGGCACTCCCGGCATGAACACGCCTATACCTACGCCCACCGCCATCGCGAGAAAAATCCACAACGTCAGGAAACGATCGAGAAAACTCAGACTCTTACTGACACCTTGCGCCATTCCCATCCCCTTCTAACAAACCGTCGGATGTTTCGTCGTCGACGCGCAGACACCGGCGAAGCCTGCAGCGTCGAAAGACTTGATATCGCTCGTACCTATTACATCGACGGTTATCAATGTATGAATAGTAGACCATCCACACATACGCTTGTCAACCTTCAGTTCGTCTGAGAAACCGAATGTTCTCGATAAAAAATGTCGATAAAACCCGGCAATTCGTATTTATACCTTTGTGTCTCACCCACTATAGGTGAACTACTTTCGCCCTCCTGATTATACAGTTCACTTGTCAATCGTCTTGCGATAACCTCGATAAGCAAGACTAAACGAAATGGGGATAAGATGGAGAAAGACAGCATCACCACTATGAACCGCAGAAGCTTTTTGAAAGCCGCAACCATCCTCGGCGTAGGGGCTGCGGGAATCGGCCTTGCCGGTTGCGCAAGCACCAAGACGACCGAGCCAGCAGCGGAAACTGCCGGGGAAATCAAAATCACCAACACCGAAACCGTAGATATCGTCGTTTGCGGTGCCGGGGCAGCAGGCATCTCCGCTGCTGTACGCGCGGCAGAAAGTGGTCTGAAAGTCGTTCTGCTTGAAAAGAGCACGACTGTCGGCGGGGCAAGCCTCGGCATCTACTCAGCAACAGTGCATCAGGCAACAGATGACATCTCCAAAGAAGTCAACGAGTGGATAACCGATTGTCATTGGCGTGTGGACATCCGTGCCATCAGCAACCTTCTGCACAAGTCCGGCGAAGCGTTCGGTTGGCTTACGAGCGATTATGGATGGGAGTTCTTGTCCGTGAATTCGTTCGGCAAACCGCAGCAGCTCATTCCTTTCTTGGGCGACCCCGCCGGTCGTGTAGGACTCTATGAGGGCATGATCTCGAAATCCGGAGTCGACCTCCGTACGAGCATGACCGCGAAGCAACTCACGAAAGATGAAGCCGGTGCTATCACGGGCGTCATCGCAGTCGACGCCGACGGTGTCGCTACGAAGTTCGAATGCAAAGCAGCCGCAATCGCAACCGGCGGTTATGCCGGCAACTTCGAGATGGTCAAAGAGGCATCGGGCTTCGAAGGTGTTCTCGGCGGTCTCCCGCAGAACATCGGAGAAGGTCTCGAGATGGCTTGGGCGGCCGGTGGAGCGAAACCCCGCAATCACGGCATCCAGCTTGTCCACCAGACTCTCGCACCGGCTACTGACGAACTTAAAGGGCAGTTCGAAGATTTCCCCGCGAAATATCCTTTCCTCACCACCTACATGCCTCAATTCATGAACATCACCGCACAAGGTAACCGCTTCCGCAACGAAGGTATCATCACAAGTGCCGATGCCGCATCGCTCTCGAGCACGTTCCAAGGCGCATTCCATTATGTCGTCATTTCGAAATCTCAGATCGACATAATGATCGCGGGTGGCCTGGCGGCGATAGGTACTACCGGAAAGCTCTTCATCTCTCCGGATATGGCTCCTGTATACGAACTCGACACTCCTTGGACCGGCGCCCTTGAGGTCTTCGATGCAATGGCGGCAACCGAATTCGGCTTCAAGGGCGATACCCCCAAAGCCCTCGCTGAAGCAGCTGGAATCGACCCCGAAGTCTTCGTCGCGAATTTTGAGAATTATGAGAAGTTCTGCAAAGACGGAGTCGATACTGAATGCGGCAAAGAGGCAACGTACCTCATCCCCATGGGAGAAGGCCCGTACTACCTCGTCACCACCCAGCAGAACAACCTCTCCTCTTGGGGCGGCGTCGCCACCGACATCGAGTATCGTGTACTCGACAACACGAAGAAGCCCATCCCCGGACTCTACGCCATCGGAGTCGAGGCTGGAAGCAACCTTTATAACGACGCGTATGTCGGCGTAGGTATCGGAGTATGCTTGGTTTACACCTCCGGTTATCTTGCAGGCCAACACATGGTGGACTACATAAGCGCGTAACGCCTCGAACTATCACAGCGTACACCAGCAAAGAACCGGACTTGATATCCTCGGGTCCGGTTCTTTGGTATCATGACGAGTGCAGTTGGATAACCCTTGATTTGAAGATTGGTCTCGTTGGATTCCGGACAATGAAAACGATTATCGTGCCGAAAAATACGTCGAGTGATACACCACAGAAAACCACATTCAAATGGTTCCTGGGGTTCGGTCTCTTGTGGGGCATTGAGTTCAATTGCTTTTCAACGAATACCCTTTTCGCTCTAGAGGGCTTCCAACGCGCGCAAAATGATTTCTTCAACACCGCGATGCTGTCCACACTTATCGTCGTCAGCCTCGCCATCGCTATCCTGTCGATGAAGAACATCCTCAAGCCCCTGCAGATTCCCTTGCGACCCGCAGTGGTGTCCGTACTGCTCGGGATTCTCTTGATCATGCTCGTTCCACCATCGTTCTCCCACCGGCACCTGGTTTTAGCCCTTGCAGGCGTTTTCTCGGGATTGGGGTTCGGACTCCTGACCATCGCATGGCAAGAGCACTTCGCGTATACGGATCCTTCTGTCGCCGCGACGAATATCGCGCTCGCATATTTACTCGGGGCCATTATCTGCAGTGTATTAAGCTACCTCCCCTTCGTTGTTGCCGCGATCGTCGCCCTATGCTGTGTCGCACTTGCGGGTTATACGCTCAAACGCGCACAGCAACCGCAACTACCCTTCGACCAGCCGGTTCCGGGATCACTGCGCAAAACCTTTCTCATAATCGCCTTGTCTCTTCTCTGCACAGTGGTACTGCAAATGCTTTTCACCGCAGTGAGCCAGGTTGCTTTTCAGAGCTCTCACGGGTTCGAGGAGACGAATCTTCTCATAAACGTAGCGATGGTAGGGTCTGCTGTCGTCTTCTGTGTGGTAGAGCTTCTTACGGCGCGCAAACCCTCGCCTACGTCCACCACCGCCTGAATATGATAGGTGTTGGTGATCATCGTGTCCAAACCCATGATCTGCCGCAGACGCGAATCCATCGCAAACTGTACCGGGTGTTCCTGGCCGCCGCGTCCCGCGCTGTGAACAATCGTGCCGGGGCGCTGCGCCACTACATCGGCGTAAATTGTGCCCCCGGCTTGAGCGTTGATG
>JAAXUU010000020.1 GCA_013335845.1 Actinomycetota bacterium | reverse complement strand
CGTGAGGTCTCGCAGCAGATCAAGACCCTCGATCAGCGACTGGCGGTGATCCAGCAAAGCTTTGACGAGATCTTGATGGTAATCCCCAATATGCCTCATGACTCGGTGGTCGTCGGGAGAGACGAGCGGGACAATCCCGTAGTGAGATTATGGGGAAAGCCGCCGGAATTTGATTTTGAAGCGAAACCCCACTGGGATCTGGGTCCTGATCTGGGCATCATCGACTTCGAGCGTGCCGTGAAACTATCCGGTTCACGCTTCATACTCTTGGGTGGTCTCGGCGCGCGTCTCGAGCGTGCGATCATCAACTTCATGGTCGACACCCATACGTCACGCGGTTACAAGGAGTGGTGGACACCCATTCTCGCTAACAAGGAGTCTCTCACGGGCACGGGCCAGCTGCCTAAATTCGAGGATGATCTGTTCAAGACGACCGGGGGTATGTACCTCGTTCCTACGGCAGAGGTCGTACTCACCAACATCCACCGCGATGAAACCCTCGAAGCGAGCGACCTGCCGCTCCATTACTGCGCATTCACGCCGTGCTTCCGCGAGGAAGCGGGCAGTGCCGGACGTGACACGCGTGGTCTTATCCGCGTGCACCAGTTCGATAAGGTTGAGATGGTGAAGTTCGCCACACCGGAAACGTCGTTCGATGAGCTTGAGACCATGGTGGAAGATGCCGAGAATATCCTCCGCTTGCTCGGCCTTCCATATCGCGTAATCAACCTCTGCACGGCCGACATCGGGTTCGGTGCTGCGCAAACCTACGACCTCGAGGTCTGGCTGCCCTCTTATAACGGTTACAAGGAAATCTCCTCCTGTTCGAACTGCGTCGATTTCCAGGCGCGTCGTGCGAATATCCGCTACAAGAATCCCGACGGGTTCAAAGGGACGCGTCTGGTCCACACACTTAATGGGAGCGGTTTGGCTGTCGGTCGCACGATGGCGGCTATCATGGAGAACTACCAGCAGGCAGATGGAACCATCAAGGTTCCCGACGTGTTGGTTCCCTATATGGGCGGTGTCGAAGTAATAGAACCACGCTAGATGACGAGCTTGTGCATAGACCGAACTGCCGGGCGCATGACGGAGCGGATATGAGAAACGCATCGGGCAAACTGAAGATGATCGTTGCCTGCCTCCTCATTGGGTCTGCGTTGCTGCTGCTCGCCGGCTGCGGTCTTTTCGGTGACAAAGGTGATGACAAAGCGGAAATCCAAGGGGAGTGGCGGGTCGATAACGCCAACATGACCTTCGTGATAACGTCGAACCAGTTCAAGTTACCCGGCGACACCACCTATGATTACACCATCGATGCTGAAGCGGGAACCATCGATTTCAAAGTCGGCAAGGTGAAAGGTTGCGCGACCTATACGTTGGGTGAGAACGCGGAAGGCGTCGCGACGCTCACGTTGGTGGAAACGCTCGATGGGGTGGAGACGGTGACGACATTCACGAAGATGTCCGACGACACAACCTGCGACCCGGTAATCCTGCCCGCGGAGGAGACCCCCTCTACAGAGGATGGGGCAGCGGCGACGGGAACAGAAAGCGGAACCGAAAGTATCGTGACTCCCTAGAGCTCGAGCAACTTCGCAGCATTGTTGTAGAGGATATCTTCGAGCTCTTCTTGCGTGAACCCCGCGGTCGACAAGTGCTCGATGTCTGATTTCGCACTCTTCCAGGGACCGTCGGTACCGAACATGACCCGCTTCGTTCCGTGCGCGCGCGCAACTTTCACGAGTACTTCGTCATCGATCACGTTGATGAAATAGGAGAGGTCGATATACCCCGGCCGACCGTGGATCACTTCAGGATTATCTTGCAACGTTGGAACTCCACCAAGGTGCGCCAACACGGTCTTATCGTAGGGGTAGCGCTCGAAATATGCATCGAAATCCTTTTTGGATCCGCGAACAGCAGGTAGATCCAACCCCGTGCCGGCGTGGAAGAAGATGATCATGTCATTATCGATAGCGGCATCGTAGATATGGAACATCCGCTCTTCTTGTGGGCAGAAGTCCTGATTCAAGGGGTGCAGTTTGATGCCTTTGAAGCCGCGCTTCGCAAGGCTGTCGATCACCTCTTTGGGATTCTCGGTTTCGGGGTGCACGGTTGCGAACGGAATGAGGCGGTCGTGTCTAAGATACGACTCGAGCCATGTGTTGATGACATCGACCTGTTTTGCTTTGGTGGAAACCGGAAGCACGACGCTTTTCTCGACACCGGATTCATCCATGCTGCGGATAAGATCGACGGTGGTACCGTTATACCATGGTGTCTGTGAACCCTTATAGCTGCTTTTATATATCTCGAGTACTCGCGGCGCGAGTTCTTCGATCCAACAATGGGTATGCACATCGATAACGCGCATGGGGACTCCTTGATATGAAAAGAGCACCCTGACGGGTGCTCAAAAGTACGATGGTGCGGCATGAGGGATTCGAACCCCCGACGTACTGATTCGTAGTCAGTCCCTCTATCCAGCTGAGGTAATGCCGCATGGCTCAAAAGCGAGCATTGATTATGATGCCACCACCTGCCTGAAGTGTCAAACATTTGTTATACGGTCGAGCCAAACGGGGGGATGTGTGGACGACTATCAAGAGTAGGGGTGGTCTTGGGACGGAAAAGGGGTGGGGTTGAGACAAGTATCGTCTCGGCATAGACCCCGTTTGGACATGCGATCTTCATGTATTCTCCCGCAAACAGAGGTATGTCAAAAAGTGCAAATCGTGTCGCTAATTTTGTCACATCATATATATCCTCCTCTGCGGTGATGGCGGAGAATACTGGTAAAACGCGTAAGTAGGGGGGAAGTCTTGGAGGAAATCAAAACAGGTTTCGGTAACCATGTCGTCCAATATTCTGCCGAGTATTCGTTCTGTGCAGGGTGCAATTCCTGCGAGGCGATATGCGGCTTGGTTCATGACGCCGTGGTAAGCCCGAGCTACAGTCGGTTGTTCGTGAAAAGAGGCGGGACGCGTGATATGGTTTGCCATATCGTCTCTTGCCAACACTGCCTCGACCACCCCTGTTATGAGAGTTGCCCGAAGCAAGGCGAAGCCATGTGCATCGACGAAAACGGTATCGTCTACGTGGATGAGGAAGCGTGCATAGGATGCGGGAAGTGCGTCAGCGCGTGTAAATTCGACCCGCCGCGCATCAACATGGCGAAGGGCGAGAAGAAGAAGTTCTGGAAGGCGAAGAAGTGCGACTTATGCCGCACCCGACCTGAAGGTCCGGCATGCGTGGAATACTGTCCGGTGCGCTGCCTTGGGTTGGACACTGCGGCACAAGGGGATGTCAAGGACCCCGAAGTCACCGAGAAACTCGTGCTCAACACATCTGTTGGAGGTGTCGACTTTGCCTAACTATACAGCTCGGGATATCCTAGACAATCCGTTGAATACACTGCGCCTCCAAGGGTACGTGGGGAAGATACTGCGAATCAAACTCACCGAGCAGACCACCGAAATCGTCTCGACCTACGACTATGTCCCCAAGTATCTTGGCGGACGCGAACTCTGCAATAAAATCTTCTGGGACGAGGTACCGGCCGGCACCGATTGCTTCGATCCGGGCAATAAGCTCATCTATATGACGGGCGCGACCACGGCAACGGGAGTACCCACCGGAGGGCGCACCGAGATGACCGGTATCGCCGCCAACAACCTGCCTACCCAATATTCCTTCAGTGGCATCGGGGGTTGGATCGGAGCGGAATTCAAGTTCGCCGGTTACGATGGAATCATCATCGAGGGTAAGGCTCCCGAGCACACCTACGTCGTGATTGACGACGACAAGGTCGAATTCAAATCGGCTGATGAGCTTTGGGGACTGAAGGTCCATGACACCCAGAAAGCTCTGATCGACATGCACGGCGTGGATTTCAAGTGCATGGTCATAGGACCCGCCGGAGAGCACCTTGTGCGAAACGCCTCGATTACCACGAGCAACGACAACGTCATGGCGAAGAGTGGCTTCGGGGCCGTGTTCGGATCGAAGAATCTCAAGGCCATTATCTGCCGCGGTACCGGTGTCGTACCTGTAGCCGACGTCAAGAAGGTCCTGGAGCTCCGTTTGGAGATGGGTTCACCCTTCATGCGCCCCTCACCGGTTCAGCCTCAAGACCGCCAAGGACTTCCCGGCAGCGACGCCAAGGGTGAATGGGTACGTGGGAATATCTCGTGCAGTTATGGATGCAACCAACACTGCAACTGCCTGATGATGGGGACCAATTCGGTCTTCACCGATGAGAAGATCAACCATGTCGAGAAATGCGTGAGCCCCTTCGCTTACGGATTCGTCACCGACGTGCCAAACAACATGGCTGCTAACTGGATGACCAAGCAAAACCACATGCAGCCTTGCAAGTTGTTGAGCCGTGAGTTTCCTGCGCCGGATCCGACCGACCCCTATTTCGAAGAGATCAACAAGCCGATCCTCCCCGATGTATTCGATTTCTGGAAGCCGGATTTCGAGAAGGGCAACCTCATCAACGAGCTGTGCAACGAGTACGGCATCGACAAATGGGACATGATCATCTGGATACTGCCCTGGTTCGCCATGGGTCAGAAAGAGGGTGTCTTCGACGACATGGATCTGGGTATGCCGGTCGATGTCGAGTCGAGTGAGTTCGTCTCGGCGATCATCGAGCAGATGGTGTATCGGTCCAGCGAGATGGGGAACTTGCTTGCGGAGGGTATGGCACGGGCGACGCGCGCTCTTGGCAAAGAGAAGTTCGCGGATACGATCTATCATGGTCGTCGCTCGCAGATGCTTCCCGGCAGCCCTCAGGTCGACCTCCCTATAAGCATGGAAACCGCATGGGGGCACAGTTTCCACTGGCAGGGGCGTGGGTTCGAAGCGTCTATCTCGAAGCCGACGTGGCTTGCGACGACCATCGAGCTCATGACCTCCTCAAGGGACATGCAGACCATCGAGCATCACCACGATCAGTACGAGAAGTACTTGGAGATTGTAGCCGATCCCTATAACAGTCAGGTTCTTGTGGACAGCATCATCATGAACGAGCAAAAGGGCGAGATGAAGGATAGTGTCACCTGCTGCGACTGGCAGAGCCCCGATCTGTGGTGGACTTCAATGGAGGCGGAGATGTATGCGGCGGCCACCGGTTACCCGATGACCGAACAAGAGCTCGCACAGTCGGCCGATCGCTCGAAGCTTCTCTACCGTGCGATTCTCATACGCAACTTCAACCGTGACCGCGACATGGAGGTCGGCGCCGTATGGCCCGGAATCTGTATCCCCGACTCTTGGGGTGAGGTCGCCGATTGGGACGGTTTCAACAAACTTGTCGATCGCTATTACGAGACAAGAGGCTGGGATAAAGCTACCTCGTGGCCGTATCGCGAGACATGGGAGAAGTACGGCTTAGGGGATATCGCCGATGAGATGGAGCAGATAGGAAAACTGCCGCTGCGTCCCTAGCGGCAGAAAACGAATCGCTGGCATCAACCCGCGCATAAGGTGCTGAATTCGATGGATGATGTCCGGTGTCGAGCGCGGTTGTGTATATGAGGAAACGCATTTTGGAATACTGATGAAAGCCGGAGGAAAATGAATGGGTAGATTAGAGGGTAAGACGGCGGTTGTGACCGGAGCTACGTCAGGTATCGGTCAGGCTGTCGCTGAGATGTTCAGTAAAGAAGGGGCGCAAGTCGTCATCACCGGTCGAAATGCCGAAAAAGGCGAAGCTGTTGCAAAGGGTATCAAGGATGCCGGTGGCGAAGCGGTTTTCGTTGCCTGTGACTTGCGGAAAAAAGAGTCGATCGAGTCTCTCGTGAAAACAGCAAATGAGACATACGGCAAGGTCGATATCCTCTTCAACTCAGCGGGTGTTCTCGTCACGAAGCCGTTCCTCGAACAGACCGATGAAGACTTCGATTTCATCATCGAGACGAACTTGCGTGCCTATATCTGGACCATGCAGGCGTTTATCCCGATGATGGTAGAGAATGGTGGCGGAAGCATCATCAACGTCGCGTCCGTATCTGCGAAGTGGCCGGAACTCAATGCCTATTTCTACGGCGCAGCTAAGGCCGGGGTGTCCAACCTCTCGATGAATGTCGCGAAAGAATTCGCTCCCAAGAACGTCCGTGTCAACTGTATTCTCCCCGGACCTGTCTATACAGGTATGACTCCCACCGAGTTCAAGAACAATGAAGCAGCTATGCAGATGCTTGTCGATAAGTTCTGCTTGCTCGGGCGCATCACCATGCCGGATGACATCGCATATGGTGCCGTCTATCTCGCTTCGGACGAGTCTGCCATGGTAACGGGAATCGATTTGGTTATCGATGGTGGAGTGTGTCTCAGTAACTGATTCATGCTGTGATTTGACGTAGTAATAAGGAGTCGCCTGCAGAATGATGAAATGCGGGCGACTCCCTTTTTGTCGTTTTATCCAGAAACGTTTTTCAGGCTTATTCCTCGGCGAAGTAGGAAACGGCAATCGTGCCCGGTCCGGTATGCGTTCCGACGACACTTCCTAGATAGCCGTACTCTACATTCGGGTCGCCACCGAGTTTAGCCACCAACTTTTTGAGTGCAGGTAGGTTCCCGGAGTGACAGAAAGAGATAGGCATACTTCGGTCGATCTTATCTTGCGTGTCGATGATCTCGACGACATTCTTTATCGCGGCGTCCATCCCTCGGTTCTTGGCGATACTATTGACAAGTCCGTCTTGCAGCGCGATCGTGGGCTTGAGAGTGAGCATGCTGCCGATTGCTCCTTGCACACTGGAGAGTCGACCGCCTTTCACCAAGTATTTCAATGTATCGAGGACGGCATATACCCTGACGCGCTTCGAGATATCCTGGATAAAGGATGCGATTTCCCGCGCAGCCATGCCTTCGTCGCGCTTCTGTGCAGCCAATTTCACCAACATACCCAAGCCGATAGCGACAGTGGCTGTATCGACAAGATAGATGTTATCCCGCTCGAGTTGGGCTTTGGCCATTACCGCAGACTGGTAGGTTCCACTCAGCTTGGAAGATAAGGTGAGGACGACGATTTCCTCATTGGGATATTTCGTGAAAACGTTTAAGAAGTCCCCTACATTGAGAAGGGAAGTCGTAGGCAGTTCTTCACTTTTCTCCAACTTCTCATAGAACTCCTCGTTTGTGATCGTCCTTTTATCTTCATAGGACTCTGCACCGAAATTCACTTTCAGCGAAAGCATGATCACATTCAGAGCTTGCGTTTCTTCAACCGAGAGATCGCATGTACTATCACAGATAATGATTGGCGTTGGCATCTACTTATCTCCTGTACCTTCCTTGGCGAGTGATTCGAAGAATGCCGAGAGTTGCCCAAGTGAAGCTGTGAGTGTCTCCAAGTCCGATTCTCCTATGACCTTTTGTACGTTTTCAATCATCAAAGCATGGAATGCGTCATGCTTCCCGTTCATTTCGCGACCACTGTCGGTCAAGTATACCAAAACTCTACGGCGGTCTTTGTCGTCTTTAGCCCGCGCCAAATAACCTTTTCGGATGAGCGTGTTCACTGCAGTGGTAAGAGCTCCAACGGAGATGTGCAAAGTACCTGCAATCTGTGACATGGTGTTCTGCTTTGTCGTTCCGAGTGAAGAAACCGCAGCAATGACGTGCATTTCCTTAGTCGAGAGATTTTTCACTCCTGCTTCTGCAAGTGCTCGCTCCTCCCACAGAAAGATGTTGTTGAAGGTATGGACGAAGAAGTAGTTCAGGCGTTCCAGTTGTAAATCAGTCATGTCACCCCATTACTTTGAACTTAAAACAATTTTAAGTTCAAAGTAAACTATGTCAAGGTAATGATGGTGGTCTGAGCGCGCATACTCGGAAGTTACATACTTCTCACTGTTCCGAAATACTCACATCCCGATGGCGGTTTGGGCGCGCATTTCGCATCCCGGTCGAACCTGAAGGGCAATCCTTCGTTTTGATAGGCAAGATAGAGATGGCTGAGCATGATGCCCATATCCAGCTCGGAATGATCACTGAATACCGCATCGATAGCGAACCGCTTGTTGTATATATGTATAACAGGAGCTTCTTCGGTTGGATCTTTTCTGTTTGGCCCGTCTTCGGTTGGATCTTCTCGGCGCTCCGTCTTCTCGACGATAAAGCGCCACGGCTGGGCGTTGATAGCGGAAGGGGCGAGTCGTGCTGCTTCCAGCAGGTGCGTCTCTCCTGTCGCTATCTCGGCGAGCGACTTCCGGTTGAATTCGGCGAGGGTGCGAGTATGGGGCCCTACGGTTTTTCCGAAAGCGATTGTCGCGATGGTCTTGTCACCGGAGTCTCCTGTTTTGGGTTTGGTCGCGCCAAGCCATATGCAACCATACCCCTGTGCGGATAGATGCAAAGCCCACTGCTCGAGGAGGAACCCTGCATTAAGCGATTCGCCCGCTGATCCGTTGCCTGATATGACCAGGTAATGAGGAGCATCTGCTTTGAAGATGCCTCGGACATCTGCAGGACCTAGAATGTGCGTCGAAAACGTCACGCTTGGGTCAAGTTTTTTGAGGGTGGCGATCGTGTCGAGAAGTTGCGAAAGCTCCTCGTCGCTCAAGGGAGTCATGTCATATGACCTGCACGACTTGCGCGTGAAGATGCTATCGTGCAGCATCTTCACTTCAGGTTCGGTATCGTTCGGGATGTGCGTTTCCATGGGTGGTTTCAAAACGTGGTCGATGTGGTTTGAGAAATCCTATATCGGTTTGCCGGTGGCGCTTTTATCGCCCTGCCTTTTATAGCGGGTCTATTATCGCATTCCCGGAATTGATAAGACGGCACAATTAAAAAGACGCCACGAGGGCGTCTTATTAATTTACTGGCGGAGAGCTAGGGATTCGAACCCTAGAAGGGAGTTTTGCCCCCTTACTCGCTTAGCAGGCGAGCACCTTCGGCCTCTCGGTCAGCTCTCCGAGCACAACATGGTGCAAAATGAAATGATACCGTTCTGTTTGCTGCGGGTAAAGGGGAGAAATGCTATCCTGTGCTTAGACGCCGCTCGAAAGGGAGAGTTATGCATTCGCCATCATTGCAACACAGGTACATCAAGAATGTACTGTTCATACTGTTCTCCGCTTGTCTGTTGTTCTCGCTCCTCCCGGCTACAGCTTTCGCAAAAGAATATTCCACGGGGCCTGTGAACATCGCGGCTACTGTTCTGGAGGACGGCTCTCTCGATGTAAGCGAGCAGAGGGCTTTCAGTTTCGTAGGTGATTACACCTTTGTATACTGGAATCTCGACACATCTGACGTAGAGGGCTGCATTGTCCATGGTATTTCGCAGATAAATTCCGACGGAAGCGTAACACCATTTGT
This sequence comes from Actinomycetota bacterium, assembly GCA_013335845.1. Lineage (GTDB taxonomy): Bacteria > Actinomycetota > Coriobacteriia > Coriobacteriales > RUG844 > JAAXUU01. The sequence goes on along the minus strand of JAAXUU010000020.1, from coordinate 1,601 downwards.
GCTTACGAAAGATTCCTCTGCGGTTTCCGATCGAGCATCCCGGGTGCCCGGAACCTATTATGTTTCGAGTGGTAGTGGCTCTACCGCGATATATGCATTTTTCGATATCGCGGACGCCGACGCGACCTTTCAACTCGATTACACCATTACGGGTGCGGTAACCGCTTACAGTGATATCGGGGAACTCTATTGGCAATACGTTCCGAGTGGTTGGGAAGTCGCTTCCAAGGACGTCACTCTCGATATCACGCTTCCTGTACCTGCCGGTACGACGCTCGCAGAGGGCGATGTCCGTGCTTGGGGACATGGTGCGCTCGATGGTGTCGTGACATTGAACGACAATGGGAGCGTCACTCTCACCAGTCCGTCAGTCGCGTCGGGTACATTCGCCGAGGCACGCGTCGCGTTCCCAGTTGCTTGGCTCACCCAAATGCAGCCGGGGACTACAGCTGGGCTTGAAAGTATCATCGCCGAGGAAACCCAGTGGGCGGACGAGGCCAATGCTGAGCGCGACAAAGCGCGACTCCTGGTCTACGGTACGGGAGGAGGCTATCTCGCAGGGACCTTGCTGCTTCTTGCATTCTCGATATTCGCATTCTTCAAATGGGGCAAGGAATACAAACCGAAGTTCCAAGACAAGTACTTAAGGGAAATGCCTTCCGGCGATCACCCGGCTGTTCTCGGCACGGTATGGAACTGGGGAGCTGTAGGTAACCAGGATTTCACGGCAACACTAATGCGTCTCTCCCGCATCGGGGCCATCGAGCTTATGAAGGGCACACGCGAGAAGAAGGGTCTTTTCGGTCCGAAACTCGAAGACGATTATGTGCTCATGCTCAAGCCTGATAAGGTCGGGCTCATCACCAATCCGATCGACATGAAGGCGTACGAGTTCATAGAGAAGATCGCCGGCTCAGACAATATGTTCTATTTTTCGCAAATCAAAGAGTGGGGCACGAAAAATCCGGAATCTTTCAGTAGTGCGATGGACGATTGGAAGCTCGAGGTTTCAGCGGTCGACGCGAAGCGCGGCTTCTTCGAGGAGTCAGGTAAGCTGGGAAAGGTTGGGCTCGCGGTACTCGCTGTAGCTCTCGTCGCAATCGATTTCTTCGTGGTCATGCCTCTAGCTTTGGAAACCGGGCATGCACTCCTCTTGATTGCCGGTTTTGTAGGTATCATTGCGGCTATTGTGATTTTTATCATCTCACGCAAGATGAATCGTCGTAGTCCCGAGGCGGCCGAACTTCAGGCGCGCTGCGTAGGCTTGCGTAACTGGTTGAAGGATTTCTCGCTTCTTAACGAGGCGCCCCCGACCCACGTGAAGGTATGGGATGATTTCTTGGTGATGGCCGTCGTGTTCGGTATTGCCGAGAGGGTCATCGAGCAGATGAAACTCGTCGTACCCCAGGTTATCAACGACCCTTCGATTGCTCCGACCATCATCTGGTGCGCGTCGTATGGATCCCTCGGTTCGCCCTCGACGGCGTTCGCTTCGAACATGGATTCGACTGCATCTAGCATTGCAGCGGCAGCTTCGAGCTCTCCCAGCTCAGGCGGTGGCTTCGGTGGCGGATTCAGCGGTGGTGGCGGTGGCGGTTTCG
>JAAXUU010000190.1 GCA_013335845.1 Actinomycetota bacterium | reverse complement strand
TTCCGATCTCTTCGTCGGGTCGAAGACCTTATCGAGACCGAGTCTCTTGAATTCCCTGATCGCAATCGGAGCGGTCACATCGTTGGAAAGCACGATATCGAGATCGCATTCGATCAATTGTCCCGGGACGACTTCATCGAGCCCGGCATGAGCTGCGAGTATCTTTTCCGCGATGGTCATGGGACGAGGCATTGGCAGTTCCTTCCTTAATTCTTCTTCCAAGAGAACATCGAACGGAGTTTGGCACCGACGACTTCGATATTCGATGCTGCATGAAGGCGACGCATCGATTTGAACTGAGGTTGGTTCGCCTTGTTCTCAAGGATGAAATCACGGGCGAAACGACCGGTTTGGATGTCGGTGAGAATCGCTTTCATCTCGGCCTTTGTCGCATCGGTCACTACGCGAGGACCGGCATAATAATCGCCGTACTCGGCTGTGTTGGAGATCGAATCGCGCATTTTCGCCATGCCGCCTTCGTACATGAGGTCCACGATGAGCTTCATCTCGTGGCAGCACTCGAAATAGGCGATCTCAGGTTGATACCCGGCTTCTACGAGCGTATCGAAACCAGCCTCGATGAGGTGAGTCACACCTCCGCAGAGAACAGCCTGCTCACCGAAGAGGTCGGTCTCGGTCTCTTCTGTGAATGTGGTCTCGATAACACCCGAACGGGTTCCGCCGATGCCCCATGCATACGACAGGGCGACATCTTTCGCCTGACCCGAGGCATCGTTTTCAACGGCGATGAGGTTGGGAACGCCTGCACCTTCGGTGTATACGCGACGGACCATGTGGCCGGGACCCTTAGGGGCGATCATGATGACATCGACGTCCGATGGAGGAACGATCTGATCGAATCGGATATTGAAGCCATGGGCGAAAGCAAGCGTGTCACCGGCCGTGAGATAAGGGGCGATCTCATTATAGTAGGTGTCCGCTTGGGTCTCGTCCGGCGTGAGGATCATGATGAGATCGGCCTCTTGTGCGGCATCAGCGACAGACATGACTTTAAGCCCCGCCTGCTCGGCGGCGGTCCAGGAACTCGAACCCGCGCGGAGACCGACGCGTACGTCGCAGCCTGAATCCTGCAGGTTCAATGCGTGGGCATGACCTTGGGAGCCATATCCGACGATTGCGACCTTCTTGCTCTTTATCAATTCCGGATTGGCGTCTTTCTCGTAATATATCACTGCCATTGTTCTGAATCCTTTCTGTATGTTCCTTCAATAGTTTCACACGCGGACGCCGGTGGCGTCAGTGCAAACGGTACCGTGATAGATCGGGGTTACTCCGATCCTCGTTCTTCAGTCGCGCAAACCGCGCGAAATCGCGATCTTCCCTGTGCGCACGATCTCCTTGATGCCATATGCGCGGAACAGATCCTCCATCGCACCAAGTTTATCAGACGTACCGGTCGCTTCGATAGTGAGCGTCGACCTACCGACATCTATGATGTTCGCCCTGAAAACACTGGCGATCTCGATTATCTCATGACGACGATCCGGAACCGCATTGACTTTGAAAAGCACGAGTTCACGCGATATCGAGTCGTCTTCGGTAAGCTCGTTGATCTTAACGACATTGATGAGCTTATGGAGCTGCTTGGTGATCTGCTCGATAGACGCGTTATCCGCCCTAACCGAGATCGTGATACGCGAAATCGTCGAGTCCTCCGTCTCACCCACAGCCAGCGAATCGATGTTGAATCCACGACGGGCGAAAAGGGATGTGATTCGGGTCAGCACGCCCGGTTTGTTCTCGACGAGAACGGAAAGTGTATGATACATCGCTACTCCTCCTCGCTATCGATCATGTTGGATATGGGACCGACGTTGGTTGCTCCGATCATATCGTCGATAGCAGCACCGGGGGCTACCATCGGGAAAACCATCTCGCGATCGGTGATTATGACATCGAGTAACGCAGGACCGGGATGCTCTATCATAGCACGCAACGCACGGTCGACATCCTCGGGCTCTGCGACGCGTTCCGCATGCCAACCATAGGCTTCCGCAAGCTTCACGAAGTCGGGACAAGCCCCCAGCAACGTCGAGCTGTAACGCTCTTCATAGAAAAGCTGCTGCCACTGTCGCACCATGCCAAGACAGCCGTTGTTAAGGAGTACGACCTTCACGGGGAAGTCGTTGATCGCGGCAGTCGCCATCTCCTGGCTGTTCATCTGTATGGAACCATCACCGGCAATACAGACGACGAGGGTGTCAGGGCAACCGGCTTGCGCCCCAACGGCTGCAGGGAGACCGAAGCCCATCGTACCGAGTCCTCCCGATGAGATGAACGTCCTCGGCTCATTGGTCTTGCAGTACTGGGCCGCCCACATCTGATGTTGACCGACCTCCGTTGTGATGATCTTCTTACGACCTTCAAGCAATTCGTTGAGGCGCTCGAACACATATCTGGGTACGATCGCCGAAGAAGGGGCATGATGATGGAGAGGGTACCGTGCGCGCCATTCATCGATCTGCGTCAACCAATCGGTCGTACGTGGCGCAACCGCTGTTTTATGCAACTCTTCATTGATGGCACCGAGGATGATCTTCGCGTCTCCGACGATCGGGATGTCCACGGCTTTATTCTTGCCTATTTCAGCGGGATCGATATCGATATGGATTACGCGTGCACCCTTGGCGAATTCAGAGAGCTTGCCCGTCACACGGTCTGAAAAACGCGCACCGACGGCGATGAGCAGATCTGCGTTGGACAACGCGTAGTTCGTATATTTGGCTCCATGCATCCCGGGCATACCGAGTGAGAGATGATGGTCTTCCGGAAAGCACCCCTTACCTATTAGAGTCGCCGTAACCGGGATCTGCATGAATTCCGCCAGCTCCTCGAGCTCCTTACCTGCTCCGCTCGCTATGATACCTCCACCCACATAGAGTATCGGCTTATAGGAATCCTTGATGAGTTCAACCGCTTGTTTTATCTGCTTGCTATGCCCTTTGTACGTAGGTTTGTAGGAAGGGATACTAACCGTTTCGGGATATTCGAATACTATCTCGGCTTTCGTTATGTCGCTTGGAACGTCGATGAGCACGGGACCGGGGCGACCCGTCGTCGCGATGAAGAACGCCTCGCGAATGATGCGCGGTAGATCCTCGGCTTTTTTAACAAGGTAATTATGCTTGGTTATGGGGAGTGTGATCCCGGTGATATCCGATTCTTGGAACGCGTCTGTTCCGATGACGCTCGTAGGGACCTGTCCGGTTATCACGACCATAGGCACAGAATCCATATAGGCAGTCGCTATACCTGTTACCGTGTTCGTGGCCCCGGGACCGCTGGTAACGAGCACAACGCCCGGACGACCCGTGGCCCGCGCATAACCGTCGGCCGCATGCGTTGCGCCCTGTTCGTGACGGGTCAATATATGCTTGAGCTGTTTGGAGTCATAGAGTGCATCATAGATCTTGATGGCCTGACCACCGGGATACCCGAAGAGGATATCGACCCCTTCGGCTTCCAGACTTGCGATGATGGCTTGAGCGCCCGTCATCCTCTGACCGTTCTTATCGGATTTCATGTAAGTATCGCCCCCTTATCTGCTGAAGAAACAAGCTTGGTGTAACGGGAGAGGACCCCCGTCGTATACTTCGGCTCCGGTGCTTTCCAAACACTGCGACGAGAAGCGAGTTCATCGTCGGAAACATGGAGGTTCAGTTGCCCGGCGTCGATGTCGACGCTCACTTCGTCACCCTCGTGGATGAGAGCGATCGGACCGCCGACTGCGGCTTCGGGGCTCACATGGCCAACCGCAGGACCCTTGGTGGCACCGGAGAAACGTCCATCGGTGAAAAGCGCGACAGATGTGGAAAGACCCATGCCGACGATAGCGGCGGTAGGTGCGAGCATCTCCCGCATACCGGGACCACCGGCAGGGCCTTCGTAGCGTATGACGACGACGTCACCGGGGTTTATCCGACCGCCGAGAATAGCCTCA
>JAAXUU010000019.1:3958-10978 GCA_013335845.1 Actinomycetota bacterium | reverse complement strand
CAACGTTCGATGATGTCGTGATGGTGAAATCCGATGCCGGGTCATTGACCGCCAAGGCAGCTGTTATCGAATCGCTTATTGCAACTGACGCTTCGGCTCAAAAATTCGAGGTGAAGACGGTGGGTGTCGAATCTCTTATCGCTGATTCGATCTCGACGGAAGACCTTATCGCGAATAGCGCCGACCTCGAAACGCTGTTCTGCCCCCTCGCTTGCATCGAAGATTTGGAAGCGGGTGTTTTGTCGGCGAAGGATCTCGATGTGGAAAATCTCGTGGCAGGGCATGTATCGGCGCAGACTGTGTCCGGTGTCTGGGAATCATGGTCGCTCGCGAATCCGAGTTCCGGTAGTGTCGTGTTCCCCGGCATCGCTTCCGACGGCAGCGGATTCATCGCTTCGCAGGAAGTGACCGTGCCTGCGGGTACGACCGCTCTTTTCCTGCAAGCAGGGGCTACGGGTGGGGATTGGGTATGCGCCTGGGGGACCCGTAGGGTTTCCGAAACGACGTGGGATATTTGTTGCCGTTATCCAAAGGGTGCCTATGAGGAGATGGCTGCCGGTACGTTCGTACCGGTGGAAGAGGTCCGTGTGGTTTGGTGTGCACTTTCTGTGGCTCCCTGACACGGAGCCATTTCTGCTGTTTGCCATGAGGTTGTCGAACTGTAGGCACGGATGTGCCTACATGTTTGCTAACATGACCGTTGACTCAGTCAAACGGTGCTCTAAGGGGGCTTTTGCCGATATGGAAAACGACAAGGGATCTGCGCCTGCGCAGGGCGAAGAACTCGACCGACAAGCGGATCAACGGGAGCCGGAGAGTAAGTGGGCCGCCTTCGAACAAGAGGAGCGCGCGGAGTTCGAACGAAAGCGCGCATTCGTGCTTCCCAAACCGATTCCGGGATTCAGCATCGGGGCTTTCATGATGCCTCCGATATGGGGCCCTGCGCACGGTCAATGGGCGACGATCTTCTTCTACCCTCTATGGGTTTTCGCCGATTCGATATTCATGTCAGCCTATAAAAACGGGGGATGGGTTATTCTCGGGGCCGTCGTGATCTTCATCGCGATGTTCGTTCTTACGTTCTTGTATGCGAAAACCGCCCAAAAGCCTGCCTACTACAGAGTGCGCGAAAAGTACACTCCGGAGCAGTATGCGAAGCGCGAACGTGTATGGGCGGTCGCAATGACCATCATCGGGATTTTTGTGGTCGCATTTGCCACGTATTACAATCTGTTCCTCTATGATGCGGTCAAGGGGTCGATTTCTTAGGATTTGATCGCGGTTGTTCTCATAGTCGTGATACCTGCTGAATTCAGAGTTGCGCACCGGGGCACAGTTCACATACGGGGCATTCAGTGCATTTCGGCCTACGAGCGATGCAGATCTCGCGTCCGAACAAGACCCATTGGCGGTTGATCTTCCCCCAAAGCTCTTTAGGATAGAGAGCGAGTAGGTCCTGCTCTGTTTTTGTCGGCGTATCGGCTTTGGACAAGTCGAGCTTGTGTGCGATTCGAAATACGTGTGTGTCGACTGCGATCCCTTCGGAGACTCCGAAGATCTCATTCAGAATCACATTCGCAGTTTTTCTCCCCACGCCCGGAAGCGTCTGCAGCTCGTCGATATCCGCCGGAACCTCACCGCCGTACTCGGAAACGATACGTTGCGCGCAAGCGATGCAGTTTCGGGCTTTCACGCGATAGAAACCGATGCTGTGGATCACTTCTTCGATCTCGTATGGATCGGCCTGTGCCATCTTTTCGGGCGTGCCCCATCGGCTGAATAGCTCATCGCTTATCTTGTTGACCGCCACGTCGGTCGTCTGCGCAGAGAGCAACACGGCGATGGCGAACGAAAAGGGGTCGCGGTAGTGGAGCGCGCATTGAGCTTGTGGGTAGCGAGCGTCCAAACGGCGGGCGATTTCAAGGGCGCGTAGTTGCTTGTTCTTTTTACTTTCCCGCGGCATGGCTGTCTCCCTTAGGGGCTTCCTTTGAGGCTTTGTGTTCTTTCGCGTGTAACTAACGTGCCCTACTCCAGGTGCATTCTTTCTCTGGTATTATAAACGAGCCCGCGAAACTAAATTTCGGGCTTTTGGTGTTTCAGACAAGAAAGGTGCGCCAAGCGCATGCTCATAGATCAACTCAGCTCCCAACTCTGTAGAAGCAAGCCGATGAAAACCCTGCTTTCGAAGCTCGATGCGGGTGAAGATGCATTGTTCAGCGTCGGACAATCAGCGCGTCCTCTCGTGGTGGCTTCCCTGTATTCACGCAACCCCCGACCGACCATAGTTGTCGTCTCCGGGGAAGATGCATCCAAACGTTTCGCGAATGCTCTTTCGGCATACTTGGGTAGCGAACTCGTAGTGCACCTTCCGCAGCGTGAAGACCTGTTCTGGCAGGATAAAACACCGGATGCGATGGTGGTTGGACAACGGTGCCGAGCCATCCATATGCTCAACAAAGGTGAACGCGTCATAATCGTCGCTTCGGCGCGCGCTCTGTTGCGCATGGTTCCACCTCGCGAGAGCGACGTTTTCGAACCTGTCATCCTTTCCTATGGAGGTACGTTCCCCTTTGCAGAACTTGCTCAGACACTTACGCGCAAGGGATATGTGCGGCTTGACGAAATGGAAGGTAGGGGTACATTCTCACTTCGCGGGGATACGCTCGAGATCTATCCGGGAAACTCGGTGTACCCGGTACGCGCGGAATTCTTCGGGGATGAGATAGACGGTTTACGGAGAATAGTCCCGGCAACCGGGCAATCCATAGGTAATCTAGCCGAGATAGCCATCTACCCGTGTCGGGAGCTGACGATTTCCGCTCGGGGAGCTGCTCGGGTGAGGCAACACTTCGCCGGCGGCGCGAAGAATCCTTTCCCGATGTCGAAAGAAGAGCTCGACTTCTGCATCGAACGACTGGGGCAAGGTATCTCCTTCGATGGCGTCGAGATGTTCCTACCCTATCTTTACAGCACGGTCGAAACGCCTTTCGCGCACATCTCTTCCGATGCATTGGTGGTATTGGCAGAGCCGCGTGCCCTGTTCGACGATGCGACGCGTCTTTACGAGGAGATCGAAGGGGCGGCCAAAGCAGCGAAGCAGACCATGGGGGGCTACTACGCCAAACCTGCAGCATTGGATTTCGGGGAGCAACAACGTCTTACCTTGCTTTCCATGATGAGGGTCGGCCAATCCGCCGATGCCGAATTGGTGGTGAAGCGACCTCAGGTCGGGGGAACCGAAGAGAGATTCATGAGTGGACTCCGTTCGCTCGTTGGCGGGAGCTACACGGTGGTACTTTCGATACCCGATCGGCGTGCGCGTGAATCGATCAAACTTTCACTGAGTGATGCCCGGTTGCCTATCGTAGAAGTACTCGATGAACGCGACGCGAAAAAAGTACAGGACGAATCCGGTAACACCGTTCTTGTGAATGAGGATGGCGAGATAATCGTCAAACAAGCAGCGCGCATGCTTAAAGCCGGCGTCGTGAATGTGGTGGATACCGATATACCGAGCGGTCTTATCATACCCGAAGCCCATCTCGGCATCGTGTCGCTTGCCGATACCGGCGGTCGCAAAACGCAACGCAGTTCGCGCAAGCAGGTCGATCCGACGACGCTCACGTTCTCATATAAGCCCGGCGATTATGTTGTGCACTCTATGCACGGTATCGCGCTTTTCAAAGAGATTCTCCGCCAAGAGGTTGCCGGTGTGGAGCGGGACTACCTGTTGCTTGAATACGCACATGGTGACAAGTTATACGTGCCGGTCGAACAGGTCGACCGCATAACCCGCTATGTCGGACCCGAAGGCGCGAGCCCAAGACTCACGCGTCTCAATACGTCCGATTGGTCGCGCGCGATCGGGCGTGCCCGGAATTCGGCGAAGAAGTTGGCGTTCGATCTTGTCGACCTCTATGCACGCCGGAGTACGGTAAAGGGTTACAAGTATTCTTCCGACACCACCTGGCAACGCGAGATGGAGGAGAGTTTTCCTTTTACCGAGACGCCAGATCAGCTGTTCGCCATCGCCGATGTCAAAGCCGATATGGAATCCGATAAACCGATGGATCGTCTCGTCTGCGGGGACGTCGGTTTCGGCAAGACCGAGGTTGTTCTACGCGCGGCATTCAAAGCTGTGCAGGATAACCGACAGGTCATGGTCCTGTGCCCGACCACAATCCTCGCGCAGCAGCATTTCACGACATTCAGCGAGCGTTTCGAACCCTTCGATGTCAAGGTCGAAGTACTCTCGCGTTTCAGAACGAACAAGCAACAAGAAGCCGCTCTCGAGGGATTCTCGGCCGGAACCGTCGATGTCCTGATAGGTACGCATCGCCTACTTTCGCGCGATGTGAACCCCAAAGATCTGGGGCTGATCATCATCGACGAAGAGCAGCGTTTCGGAGTTCAGCACAAAGAGCAACTCAAGAATCTGCGCGAACAAGTGGACGTCATCACCCTTTCCGCCACACCTATCCCGCGTACGATGCAGATGGCTCTTTCCGGCGTCCGTGATATGTCGCTCATCGAGACCCCTCCGCCGGAGCGCATGCCCGTCCAGGTGCGCGTGGGTGAATGGGACGAGGATGTGGTGAGCGCCGCTATCAGGAATGAGATGCAGCGCGGAGGGCAAGTCTATTATGTATCTAATCGCGTACGCACGATAGAAGATGCAATACAACGTGTGCGCGATGCGGCACCGGAAGCACGCATAGGTGTGGCGCATGGCAAGTTGAAGGAGCATCAGCTAGAAGCTGTGATGGAGGCTTTCGCGGCACGCGAGATAGATGTTCTGGTTGCAACCACGATCATCGAAAGCGGCATCGATAACCCCCATACGAACACGCTTATCATCGAAGATTCTCAACGACTCGGGCTTGCCCAACTGTATCAGCTTAAAGGTAGGGTAGGGCGCAGCCGCTCCCAAGCATATGCCTACTTCCTCTTTCCGAGTGCCAGCACTCTAACTGAGACGGCGACCGATCGCCTGACTGCTATCTCGGAATTGCAGGAACTCGGCAGCGGAACGAAGATCGCAATGCGCGACTTGGAGATCCGCGGTGCGGGGAATCTTCTCGGAGCCGAGCAGAGCGGGAATATGAGCGCCGTCGGTTTCGATCTATTTGCACAGATGCTGTCTGAGGCTGTGGGGGCTGCACGAGGCGAAGAACAGATCGCCCATCCCGAGATAAAAGTCGACCTACCGGCCCATTTCTACCTGCCTGAGGAATATATGCCCGCTGCCGATGAACGCGTGCTTTATTATCGCCGGATCGCAGCGGCGGCGTATCCCGAGGTTCTCGATACTATAGCCGATACGATGCGCAGTGCATACGGGGCGCTGCCTGAACCGGCCGCCAATCTATTCGATCGCGCGAAAATCAAAGCTTATGCTGCTGCTTTGGGCGTCAAGAGCGTTGTCTTGGTGGGTGGCAAGATTGCGATTCAACCTATCGATCTGGGCAAACAAGGTTATGTACACGCTGTGAGAGCAGGCGGTGTCTATATCGAAAAGAAACAGAAGCTCATTATGCCGGTTTCACGCGGTGAGTCGAGTGTGGCGGTTGCAAGTGATCTGATGGAAGTCCTAGCGAAGAAAGCAGACGAAGAAATCGATGGGGAAGAATAGTCGATTTCTTCGTCTGGAATTATTCTTCATGTAGTATAATAGGAGTATACGTAGTCTATACCCGCGAAGGAGACCAGATGAGCATCACGAAACCATCTATCGATCAGTGGCTGATCGAAGCAAAAGCAGACCCGAGTGCATCGAATATCGGAATGTATCTTACTCATAACGGAGTGGTTCGCCAGTCTCCCCGAGCACAAGTACGCGAAGGTATCGACGATGGCACCGAAGTCGTAGGGATGACGTTCGATTATGACGACGCCTTACTTGCCGCCGCCGTCGAGGAAGCGAAATCCTACGAGGGCATCTTCTATATTCGCGTATGGCTTGCGCGCGGTGAGCTGAACGTCGGCGATGACATCATGTATGTGCTCGTGGGCGGGGATATCCGCGATCATACGGTTGATGGACTCCTCAAGCTAGTAAAGAAGATCAAGACCGAGATAGTCGTCGAGATTGAGAAAAAGGCGTAAGACCTCACCGCGCCGATGCTTTATTCAAAAGCCACTCGTCCCAACGATCGATGATGCCACGCAGGTTCCCATCCAATCGGGCTAGAGCCTGCTCCCGCAAATCTCCCGGGATGCCGTAGAAGCCTTCCGCTATACTGCCACAGATGGCGGCGACGGTGTCACTGTCGCCGCCGATCGATACTGCATTTCGTAGAGCATCTTCGAAATCCGTGCTTTCAAGGAACGCTTGCAACGCTTGGGGAACGGTGTTTTGGCAGGATTCGTCGTGATGGTATCCTGGCCGGATTTCATCAAGCGTTTTGTCCATGTCATACTCATAAACGGTTTGGGCATATCCTTTGATAGCGTCTTTGCTGTGCCCGGTGCGTGCGAGGTATATCGCGCCGGCGCATGCTTGTGCACCCTTGATCCCTTCAGGATGGTTATGCGTCACTTCCGCACTTATCCGCGCGTATTTCTCGACATCTTCGAGCGTATCGTAGGCCCAAGCTACGCTGGATACGCGCATGGCGCTTCCGTTTCCCCAGCTATTGTAGGGTCCGGGGTTCGTTTCGCTGAGCCAGAGCGAGAAGTGCGCCCCGTAACCTGCTAGCGGATACAACCTTCCCAGGTTTTGCATCGAACGTATGAGTGCTGCTCTCGTGAGATCTTCGTCATTGAACCCGTCCATCATCGCCTGGGCTACCGCGAGGGTCATCACCGTGTCGTCGGTATAGCGGGAATCGCTGATGAATAAAGGGAACTCCTTGGTCTTGATATTTTTGTGGTCGAATTCATAGGGACTTCCCACGATGTCACCTAAGATAGCTCCAAGCATAACGCACCCCCTGGATCAGCCGATCCGCCCACCGCGACGCCAACTGCGGCGTGACGCAAAGATCTCCCCAGCATTCGGGAAGAACCTCGATGTAGGGA
>JAAXUU010000019.1:0-3948 GCA_013335845.1 Actinomycetota bacterium | reverse complement strand
CCGTTTCTCGAGTTTGCAGTGCCTTAAGGATACATGATGCCCGCGACATCAATATATTTCAAGGTGCTCTCGAAAATGACGGATATGCATAGACCATGCAACTCGCCAAACTACGTAAGTCATCGGCGTCTCCGACGACGGCTGATGGTTGACATACTGCGACGACACTGGCAAAATCACATTTGCTCTTTTTTGGGGATGTAGCTCAGCTGGGAGAGCGCTGCGTTCGCAACGCAGAGGCCGAGGGTTCGAATCCCTTCATCTCCACCAGACAAAAATCAACGGCCTTCGGGTCGTTTTTTTGTTGTTCCGGGTCCTGCTTTATGGTGACCTACTCGATATCGAACAATCGGGCGAAGTTGTCGTAGAGGATCGCTGCGTTCTCTTCTTGCGAGAGACCGATCTTCATGAAACGCTCGAGCTCCTTCGCGTGGTTCCACATGGGGAAGTCGACACCGAACAACATCTTGTCCGAGCCGAGTCTATGGATGAGTTCCGCGGCCGTCTCGGGATTTATAAATCGAAGGCTGCTGGAAGTATCATAATACACATGTGCGCCCTGGAGCCGGTGAGCGTGGTCCCATTCCTGATAGCCGCCGAGGTGTGCGGCGATGCATCTCAGATCCGGTACTTTATCGATAACGCGAGCCAGACGATCGAACGATGAGAAATCATAGCGGTTGTCGCCTATATGGAAGAGGATAAGTTGGCCGCGCGAGGCAGCCTCGCGGTAGAGCGGCATCATGCTCGGGTCATCGATATTGAATCTTTGGATATCAGGGTGCAGTTTCACCCCTTTGAGGCCAAGCTCGTCTACGCGGTCGAGTAGCGGGGCCGGATCCACGACATCTTGATGGTAGGCGCCGAGTCCTATGAACTCAGGGTGCTTCGCGCATTCATCGGCGATGAAATCGGTTATGGAAGGAATCTGTTTGACGGAGGTCGCCACGGAACAGACCAGGTATTTCTCGACACCGATCTTGGAACCGTTCTCCAAGAGGATATCAGCTTCACCTTTTCCGACGGCCATCGGTATTTCGTAGAAATCCCCCACTGCGGCAGTGGCTTTTTCGGCGATTTTCTCGGGGTAGATATGCGCGTGGGAATCTGCGATACGATATGTGATGGGCTCGGCTGCGGTGGCGCTTCTATCAGTGAAACTCAAGGGTGGTTCCTTCCGACTGACTCTTTAGACTGACTCTTAAGACTGGCTCTTCCGACAAACTGTTCCGTTACGCATTCTAAGCGTATTCGCGATGATAGTTCGTTTCGTTCCGAACATTTTACACAAAGGACATACCGGACCGGAGATGCGGATGGTAGCGGTTTTCTCCGGAGACGATCGCTATGTACGACCGCTCCATTCTTGTTATACTCTCCTGTATCGCGTGAATAGCAGGTCTCGTAGCAGGAGTGACGTTCGAATCGAGGAGGATGCTTTGACTGATGTCGGCGGGATACCGCTTGATATACGATCGATAGAAGCCGATTTCGCACGGTTAGGAATCGAAGGGCTTACTTCGGTCGAAGTCGACGCGCGCGTACGTGATGGTAAGACGAATGCCGTCGTTTCACGAACAAGTCGTTCATACGCGGATATTCTCCGCGCCAACGTCTTCACTTGGTTCAACCTCATCCTCGGCATATTGTGGGTTCTCATGGTGAGCTTCGGCTCGTTCAAGGATGCACTTTTCGGATTCGTGCTCTTGTTCAACACCGGCATCGGTATCGTGCAGGAGGTCCGCGCCAAAACCACACTAGACCGTTTATCGCTTGTTACAGCGCCTAAAACCCGGGTGCTACGTGATGGGGTAGTACAAGAGGTCGTTTCGGCCGATGTCGTGCTCGACGATATCGTATTCATCGAGTCGGGGGACCAGGTCATCGTGGACGGGACCTCGGTATGGGTCGATGGGCTCGAGGTTGATGAGTCCTTCGTTACCGGGGAATCCCTATCTGTGGTCAAGGCGTCGGGCGAATCCGTGGTGGCGGGGAGCTTCGTGGTCGCCGGCAGGGGAGCATTCGAGGCTACGGCGGTCGGTGCGGATACGCGCGCACAACGCATGACGGCGCAGGGACGGAGCTACATGCGCGTGGATTCCGAAGTCATGAACGGTATAAACTCCATACTCAAGACCATCGGGGTGGCGATGATACCTGTTGCCGCTCTCACGGTCTTTGCATCTCTCCGGACCACGGGGACCACGTCCGCGCGAATCACCGATGTCGTAGCCACGCTCGTCGCGATGGTTCCCGAAGGACTCGTCCTGTTGAGCAGTATCGCTTTCGCTGCCTCTATGGTCGTACTCGCACAGCACAAAGTACTCGCGAACGAACTCGCTGCCGTCGAAGTCCTTGCACGTACAGATGTGGTATGTGCCGATAAGACGGGCACCTTGACTGAGCCGCAACCAGCCTTCATCCGTTTCGATTCGATATCGACATCGCGGGACGATGATTTTGGACACGAGGAGTCGTTAGCCGCATTGGGCGCACATGTCGCACTTGGCGGGACCGGTAATTCGACCATCGAAGCGATCAGAAGGGGTGTCTCGGCTAATGATGCATGGCACCGCTTGGAGTCGGTGCCGTTTTCCTCGGACAGGAAGTGGAGCGGCTCTCGATTCGAAGGAAAGGGAACATGGATTCTCGGTGCCCCCGAGGTACTTCTCGGTGCACTGCCTTTGGTGACGGATGTGGTGCGCGAACGTGCGTTAACGCTTGCGGGTGAAGGTTTTCGCGTCGTTATGCTGGCGAGGACGGATGAAGGCTTCTCGGAGGGCCTCCTTCCCGAGGGCATGGAGCCGCGAGGGTTCGTGTTGCTTGCCGAGAAAGTCCGCAGTGATGCGGCGGAAACCGTACGGTATCTCGGTGATCAGGGTATCGAACTCAAGGTCCTTTCGGGAGACTCCGTGAGCACGGTGTCGGCGATAGCGGAAAAGGCGACTATCCCGGGTTCGGGTGATGCCGTCGATGCCCGTTCGCTTTCCGGCCAAACCGATCTCGCGGATATCATGGAGCGGACGACGATTTTCGGTCGAGTGGCTCCGGAGCAGAAGGCGCTCATGGTCGAAGCTCTGCAAGCAAATAACCACACCGTCGCGATGGTCGGAGACGGTGTGAACGATGTACTTGCTATCAAGGCGGCTGATCTCGGTATCGCGATGGGGTCCGGAGCTCCCGCGACGAAGGCTGTCGCCCAGCTGGTTCTTCTCGATGGCCGTTTCGCCGTCATGCCCCTTATCATGGCAGAGGGGAGAAGGGTGATCGCTAATGCGGAGCGTGTCGCGAATCTCTTTCTCGTCAAGACGATTTGGGCTGTGGCATTCGCCCTTCTGTTCGGATTCCTAGCCCAACCGTACCCGTTTCTCCCAAGGCAGATCACGCTTGTAGGTTCTTTGACCATCGGGATCCCGGCTTTCTTCCTCGCACTCGCACCCAATGCACGCCGCTACCAGTCGGGTTTTGTTCGGAGGGTGGTTCGTTTCGCGATTCCGGTGGGTATCATAGTCGCTATCACGGTTTTCGCCGTCTATACGATCGGGCGGAATACGGGTATGTCGCTTGAGGAAACGAGGACCGCCTGCACGATCGCCTTGATGTTGCTCGGATCCTGTGTGATCGTCGTACTGGAGTATCCGCTTCGTGGGTGGCGCCTAGCGCTCGTCGCATCGATACTCGCAGCCATGGTACTTGTGTATTCGATTCCCTTCACGCGCGGATTCTTTGCTCTTACACTGCTCCCGTTACCGGAAATCCTGCAGGTAATCGGTGTAACGGCAGTCGGTTGTGCCCTTCTTCTCGTGTTCGGCATGCGTATGCGACCGTCTCGTTCGGGCAGTGTGTAGATGCTCTTTATGAGGAAAGGAATTGTCCGGGAAGACTCTTGCGGTATCATGGGGATAGGGTCGGGCGTTTTGCCGGTCCGATGAAGTGATTTTCGATGTG
>JAAXUU010000189.1 GCA_013335845.1 Actinomycetota bacterium | reverse complement strand
GAAAGATTTAGATGATACGGCGAATTTTCTGCTCGACTTGCGACCCGACGAGGTTGTGCTGGGCTCCGATATGGGCAAAACCGCGTGTCTGTACAATCCACACATCGTAGGTGTCAGGTTCGACGATCCTGTGCTGTTATCGCCTACGTATTTGCTGTACAGAGTTCAATCGAAGGAATCCGTCGTTAAGAAATTCGTTGAGACATGCCATCGCGTTGCAGAGGAGCATCGGGTCGGGGCTTTGTAGGTGGGGCGGGAGCGGTTGGGCAGCCATTTTGGCGATGCGGCGGGAAAAGGGGAAGGTTCCAAATATCACAAACCGTACTTTTCGCGCTTACGTTGCGCTTCTCGATATACTTCCATGTCGGATCTGAGACCGATCACTATGATGCGCATGATTCCATCGCCAGCTTCCTGTTTGTAGACAATGCCGATTCCGGAGCCCTTCGGCTTGATCTTGAATAGACCCGAGAGGTCGATAGAACTCTTCCTTCCCAAAGGCTTACCGTATCCTCCGCGCTTGATTGACAGCGGGTTCTGCTTGACTTTGACCAGCTCTTTAGCGACTTACGCCCTTGCAGAACCAGCAAGCTTGTCGAAATCTTCCTTTGCTTCGTCGATAAACTCGACCTCCCAAGCAACCACTCGAACTCCACGTCTTCGGCGGCGTCAAGATCAGCTTCGGTAATCCCATGCTTTTCCATGATCTCCTCAAGCGAAGTCCCTTTCTTGCCCGCACTGCGCTCAAGGCGCTCGATCGACTCGCTCAATAGGAAGAAGTCCTCCTCGATTTCAGTCAGATAGGAATACTCCGAAGGAGAGGTGATGACCGCCATCGGTACGTTGTTGCGCAAAACGATTACCGGTGCCCCCTTACTAACCTTGGCGAATGTGCTGGACGCTTTGCCGCGGGAGAAATCGCTGATGGGCACGATGTTATTCATGATGTCTGATGCAAGTGACATGTCGAACCTCCTCAATGGGAGTCTGATTATAGAGGCTTCAATCAAAGTGGTTAAATATATTCGCTACAATATTCACTGGAATAAACAATAATATGTGCAACCTTGGATTGCTTTTGTGGCGAAACTCGAAAAATACGTCGCAAAACGTATAAATACGACGCATCTTATGAGGCAACGCTCGTCCGAGAATTAATGTCGCCCTCGACTGCTACCATACTCCCAAGATACAACTCCAGGCAAACACGAAGAGGTTGTCATGCTCGGCAAGGGGTGCGCACCGTACTTAAATGGAAGTCTACTTATGACCGTTCTATACAATTCGTCACAAATAATGTATACTTTTCGTGACGAAAGGAAGCCCATGACCGTACGCGAACAATATATGAGAGAAATTGAGCGTCACATTGATGGTGTCAAGGAAGGCACGCTCTTCATCGCTCGCGACTTCACAGATATCGCCCCAGATGACGCGGTACGCAAGGTGCTTTCGCGTTTGGTTGAGACGGGGCAGCTGGAACGTCCCGTGCGTGGCATATACCTCAAACCCAAATATAGCAAGTTCTTGGGAGAAAATGCCGTAGCGTCACCCGACGATATCGCCCGCACCATCGCGCGTAAATTCAATTGGAGCATTGCGCCTTATGGCGATACGGCACTCAATATGCTTGGGCTTGATACCCAGGTACCAAACGTTTATCACTACGTGAGCGATGGACCCTATCGCAGTTACAAATACGGACCTTTTACGCTCATCTTTAGCCATACCGCCAACAAGGAAGTGTCCTCTCTCAGCTATAGCACAGTCTTGGTTATCCAAGCTTTCAAAGCAAAAGGTAACGGAAACGTGACTGATGCCGACCTCAAAACTATCGCGAGCAGGCTTTCTTTCGAAGACCTGATAACGATGCTCGATGAAACTAAAAAAACTACGGTATGGATCCGCGAGATATGCAAACGTATCCCGACGGTCAAGGAGAAGCAGCTTGCATAATTTCGCAAGGTTACCGGAAGGCGAACGCAAGGACACATTCATAGCTACAGGCTACAAGATGCGTCTTAGCCCTGCCATCGTAGAAAAGGACTTCTGGGTTTGCTGGATGCTCGACTACCTATTCTCGCATTGCGAGTACAAAGACTCATTCGCATTCAAAGGAGGTACTTCGCTTTCCAAAGGCTTCGGTCTTATAGATCGCTTCTCGGAAGACATCGACCTCATCTTCGATTGGCGCTTGCTAGGGTACGGCATTGACGAGCCATGGGAGCAGCGCACAAATACTAAGCAGGATGCTTTCATCGAGAAAATAAATGCTGAGGCGGGTGATTTCCTAGCTAAAACTTTTAGACCCCTTTTGGAGAAAGCCTTCGTAGAACTGCTGAACGACGGATTCGACCTTCATATCAAAAACGATGATCAGCAAACCCTTTGCTTCAATTACCCTCGCTCTTTCGAAGAGAGCTTTATCCTTCAGGAGATTCGACTTGAGACCGGCGCCCTAGCTGCATGGACGCCGACGCAGATTACGGGTATCAGTTCGTATGTCGCTGAGCAGTTACCGGGTAGCTTCGATGTTTCCTTTTCGCCGGTGAGGGTGGTTTCTCCCGAACGCACTTTCTGGGAGAAAGCGACCATCTTGCACAAAGAAGCATTCCGCACTAACGAACGCATGCCCGATCGCTATTCACGCCATTATTACGACATCTACCGGCTTTGCTATTCCGAGGTTAAGGATCGCGCGTTTGCCAACCTGAATCTACTTGATCATGTAGTCGAATTCAAGATGCGATTCTGGCGTTCCAACACCGCACGTTATGACCTTTGCAAACCGGGAACCATTAAGCTAATGCCTCCTGAATGTCAGTTCGAACGTCTGAAGAGCGACTACGCGAGAATGCAGAGTATGTTTTTTGGCGCCGCTCCGACGTTCGAGCAAATAAGGTCTTCCATTATCGCGCTAGAAGAGGAAATCAACTCACTATAATTCCGGATATGTACAATCCGATGTGCTGTGTGATTTTGCGAGATGATATATCTCCTGACATGACGAACTTTATGAGGCAACGTGCTGCCTGAGAATTAATGTCGCCCTCGGCTGTTACCATGCAACTCCAAGCAAATAATGGAGGTTGTCATGCTAGAAAAAGGCAGCGCACCGTACTTTAAAGGAAGTTTGCTATTTGGTGAGGAACCTGACTGGGAGGCTCTGGCACGTAGTATCCGGTTATTGAAAGACCAGGATTTCAATCTGAAACCTGACCGTGCATATAAAGATGCGACGGGGGAATATTGGCTGCCGTTCATAGCGAGAATCAATTCGCGAAGCGGTTCTACCATAGTGATACGCGATGAGCTCGAAGATTATTTCGGGTGTATGGTCGAGCTTGTCCGTCTCGTGCCTAACCTTGCGCACCCTGAAAGCCTCATCGCAGTCGAGATGCTCGGACAAGGTGGGCATCGCTTTCGGCCGCTCGAAGAATCGAGTCTGACGACCCAGGACATCCGTCCCTCATCTGAAAAAGAGTGTTCGAAGGCAGCCGATCCGTTCGAGGAGCTGGATTCGCTTGTCGGTCTGGCTGACGCCAAGCGGCAGATCCATGAGATCGCCCAACTCTTGGCGAAGCGCGGCAAGGATAGCCTGCCCTGCTTGCATATGGTGTTTCGGGGCAACCCCGGCACGGGCAAGACGACGGTCGCGCGGATCATCGGTGATATATTCTCGGAAATTGGGGTTATCTCGAACAAGGGCAAGTTCATCGAGACGGACCGAGTGGGTCTGGTGGGGCAGTATATCGGCCATACTGCGGTGAAGACCGCCAGCTGCATTGAAAGCGCGCAAGGGGGCGTTTTGTTTATCGACGAGGCATACGCGCTGGGTATGTATTCGTCTGACCTGGGGGCGGGACCGGAGGGAGTGATCGGGCGCAGGGATTTTGGCCCGGAGGCCCTATCTACGCTCGTAAAGGCGATGGAGGACAAGCGCGATGGCTTCATCTGCATCATGGCCGGATATACCGACTTGATGG
>JAAXUU010000188.1 GCA_013335845.1 Actinomycetota bacterium | reverse complement strand
GAACGTGCGTTCATTAACGGGGTTTTCGAGAAGAGAAGCTATGATGAAGGGTATCCAAGAGACGAGGAACTCGTTTTCCGGTGTCGCCATGTATGAGGCGAACACGAAATGGGCTGAATCCGTGGCCAGAGAGGTCCCTCTCGAGCGGCGGGAAAACGACATCAGATCGGAATTCGGCAGGGACTATACGCGCATTCTGCACTCTTTGGGTTACCGGCGTCTCAAGCATAAAACGCAGGTCTTCCCGTCCCCCGAGAACGACCATATCTGTACGCGCATCGAGCACGTGAACCATGTCGAATCGGCGAGTTTCACAATCGCGCAGCACCTCGCTCTGAACACCGAGCTCACCAAGGCGATCGCCACCGGGCATGACCTGGGTCATGCACCCTTCGGACATCTGGGTGAAGGTGTCCTCAGCAAGCTTACCCAGAAAGAACTCGGTGAATCGTTCTGGCACGAGAGGAACGGTCTCCACTTCGTCGATGATGTCGAGCTCTTGAAGGATACCGATGGAAGATATCGCAATCTGTGTCTCACGTATGCGGTGCGCGACGGTATCATCGCCCATTGCGGTGAGGTCGAGCTCCTTGGCCTGAAACCGCGCGATGAGTATATCGATCTGCATGGGTATCTAGAGCGCAACCAGCACAATCCCTTCACATGGGAGGGTTGTGTCGTCAAGATGGCCGACAAGATCGCCTACCTAGGCAGGGACATCGAAGACGCGATACTGCTGGGTGTTATCGGCGTGCATGAGACGGACAACCTTGTTCGAGAGATCAATGCGTCTCTCGGACTCGACCTCAGACAGGTGAACACCACAACCCTAATGCATAAGTTCATCACCGATCTCTGCCTCAACAGCAGTGTATCCAAGGGGCTGGTGCTTTCCGGAAGCGCACAGGAGGTCATGGGTAGGATACTCGAATTCAACTATGCGGCTATCTACGGGAATGAACGGTTGAACCACTACAAAGGCTATGCCGAGAATGTCATATTCGACATCTTCGCGGTGCTGAGCGGGTTCTACGATGGAGAGAATACCAAGTCGATGCTCGAGAACGGTGATGCTCGCTATTCGGGACTTCTCGGCCCATTCATCGAGTGGATCGCACCTCTGTGGGACCTTGAGGACGAAGACCCGGCTTGCAAGACGATATACAATGTCTCGAACAGCGAGAGGGATTACAAGAAGGCTATCATAGACTACATCGCCGGGATGACCGACTCGTATGCGAAGAGCCTCCATACCAAGATCTGCTTCTTCAGCTAGACCTTGTTCAGGATATAACCAGAAAGCAGGATCGGTTCACGCATGTCGAATACTGATGATACCAAAGCCGTGGTAAGCGAAAGTCCCCTGCTTCTCGGAATCGATGCCGGCTCGACAACCATCAAACTTGTGGTATTCGACGGACGCGGCAAGCTACTCTTTTCGAGTTACGATAAGCATTCCCTCAATATCAAGCAGACTGTCGTTGCGGCACTTCACCATATGCGTTATATCCTCGGGGACTTTGAGGCTTTGGTAGCGATCACCGGGTCGGCCGGTATCCTTCTTTCCGAGTTACTCGGGCTGCCGTACATACAAGAAGTGGTTGCCACGAAAAAGGCGGTGGAGGAGTTTTATCCGCAGGCCGACGTGGTTATCGAACTGGGCGGCGAAGACGCCAAGATCATCTACCTGACCGGTGGTGTCGAGCAACGCATGAACAGTTCGTGTGCGGGCGGAACCGGCGGCTTTCTCGATCTTCTGAGCGGAACCATCGGTGTGCGCCGGGGCAACTTCACCACCAAAGCATTCGGTTCGGCGACGAGCTATCCTATCGCAAGCCGGTGTGCGGTCTTCGCCCAGACCGATGTGCGCGCTCTGCTGAATCAAGGTGCAAAGCAATCCGACATCATAGACTCGGTTTATCGCGCCATCGTGACGCAAACGATATCAGGTTTAGCCTGCGGCCGGCCCATCGAGGGAACGGTGGTCTTTTTGGGCGGTCCCTTCCATTACAGCAAGGGGCTTGCACTACGCTATCAGGAGATGCTCGGTCTGACCAAGCAGGAAACCATCGTACCGGAAGAACCCCACACGTTCGTCGCCCGTGGTGCGGCGCTTTTTTCCAAGGGGAAGGACTCCTACCTGTTATCCGAGTTGGAGCGGATGATTTCCGAGGCGGACATGGATTTCGATGAAAGCGTCGAATATCTCACGTCCTTGCTTCCGGAAGGGATGACGGCGGAGCGGTTCAGGCAGGAACATCCCAAATGCCTCGCGCGCAAGATGTCTAAATCCGTGATTCCCAAGGACGTGTTTCTAGGCATCGACGCCGGTTCGACTACCGTGAAGATGGTGTTGATCGATTCGAACGGGGATATCATCACTTCCCGATATGAACGCCATCGTGGGGAGTTCATCGAACTCACCCGAAAGATGCTGCTTGATATATATTCCCACATTCCCGACGGGCGACTGGGGGAGTGGTACCGGTCGAATCTTGTGCGTGTCGTCGTGACCGGTTATGGAGAACATGCTCTCAAGGTCGCGTTGCGTGCCGATGACGGAATCGTGGAAACGGCCGCGCACTTGCGTGCTTCGCAAGAACTGGTAGGGGAAGTCGATTCCATACTCGACATAGGCGGTCAGGACATCAAATATATGCGGCTCGTCGACGGCGCAATCGATGATATCGTCATAAACGAAGCCTGTTCTTCAGGTTGCGGCGCGCTGATTGAAAGTTTCACCAAGCAGTTCAAGAGCTCTCGCTGGCAGTTTGCCGAGGACGGCCTGGAAGCGCGGCACCCCGTTGACCTCGGTACCCGCTGCACTGTTTTCATGACCTCGCGCGTCCGTCATGCGCAAAAGGAGGGTGTGCTTCGCGGGGACATATCGGCGGGCTTGGCCTATTCGGTTGTCCGCAACGCCCTCTACAAGGTGATAGGTTTCTCCAACCTCGACGCCATGGGAGAGCGCATCATGGTGCAAGGCGGTACATTCATGTCCGACGCGGTGCTGGCTGCATTCGAGAACATCACCGGCAAGCAGGCTATACGTCCCGACATCGCCAAATCTATGGGAGCGTACGGGGCGGCTTTGACCGCGCGAGACCAATACCTCGCAGGTGCGAAGCAGACGGAGTTCCTTTCCTGCGAAGAAGTGAACAACCTCTCATTCGTGCAAAGCCACAAACATTGCGGCCTTTGTGAGAATAATTGCATGCTCACCATCTGCAAATTCAATTCGAAAAACTCCGATGAGAAGCCGCGCACCTTCATAACCGGTAACCGCTGTGAGCGTTTGTCGCGCGGCGGCGTTTCGAGTAACAACCTGCCCAACACATTCAAGTTCGAGCAGGAACTGCTTGCCTCCTATCGCGACCGACGACACATCGAGACGAGACCGAATATCGGACTCACATGTGCCCGCGAGCTTTTCGAGACGCTTCCGTTCTGGGCGACTTTCGTCGATAGCCTCGGTTGCAACCCCGTTATCTCGAGCTTCTCCAGCACCGACCAGTTCAGGAAGGGCCTCGCGGCGATTCCGGCCGAGGGCGCCTGTTATCCTTCGAAACTCATATTCGGACAAATCGCCGAGACGATCGAACGTGGCGCCGATGTGGTTTTCCTACCGCAGATAGATGCGGGTTTCATCTACAAACACCGAGCCGATCGCTCCTGCCCGGTCGCATCACACTATGCCGACGTCGTGGTTGCCAACCCCGTCGCTGAGGATACCCCGCTCATCACCACGGACCTCATCGGACTCACGCTGGGCTTCGATGACGGTGAAATCGCCGAGAGACTTTTCAAGGCGCTAGAAAACCATATCGAAGGCATCACCTACGAGGGCATATGCAATGCTCTCGAGGAGGCTCGGGCAGAGCAGGGTGCGTTCGTGGATAGGCTCCGGGATGCTGCCGGGTGTGAAGGACCTGCTGGACGGACCGTTCATCGGTTCCGACATGCTGGCGGTGGCGGAGATATCCGGTGGCGTGCTGGCGGCG
>JAAXUU010000187.1 GCA_013335845.1 Actinomycetota bacterium | reverse complement strand
CCAGCTGGCGGGCATGCTCAGAAATCACAATCCAATCCAGAAGCCGGAAACGGCCCCGGAACAATCGCGTTTCCTATGGAAGGTTCATTCGTGCTACGGCGGAAATCCTGCGATGACAGCCATAGAGGTCGGCCCAAGATCCGAGAGTGTCCAGGTCGGGCGTTTTGCCGTTCCGATGAAGTGATTTTCGATGTGACGGATTTATATATACTATGATTTGTTTGAGACCCGGAAGGATATACATGATAGCGATCATTCCCGCAGCAGGACTCGGTACGAGATTTCTTCCTGCCACAAAGGCACAGCCGAAAGAGATGCTGCTGGTTGTAGACCGCCCTGCTATCCAATATGTGGTCGAAGAGGCTCTTGCCGCCGAAGCCGATGAAGTCGTGATCGTGAATAGCCGAGAAAAGAAGAGTATAGAAGAGCACTTCTCGCCCGCGCCTGGATTAGAAGAGCACCTACGCGCTTGTAAGAAGGACCAATACGCCGATGCTGTCGCATACGTAGGGAGTCTCCCGGTTTCCTATGTCTATCAGGATGAACCACTCGGTTTGGGGCACGCCATCCACTGCGCGGCTTCAAAGACCGAGGGCGAAGCCTTCTACGTCCTTCTCGGAGATGTATTGGTTCCCGACAACGATGTCCTGCCGCGCATGCTCGAGGTACATAGGTCGCACGGGAATGCGAGCGTCATCGCTGTCGTACCCGTTCCGGATGAACAGGTGAGCCGGTTCGGTGTCATAGCGGGGGAGGATCTGGGGGATGGCGTTTGGAAGGTCTCTGCGCTGGTTGAGAAGCCGAAACTCGAAGACGCCCCATCGAATCTTGCTATTTTCGGACGCTATCTGCTTTCTCCCAAGGTTATGGACCTTCTTGCAGGGGCCAAGCCGACTGTTGGTGGAGAAATCCAACTCACCGACGCTCTCGACGAATTGCTCGAATCCGAGGAGATGTATGCCGTCGTTATCGATCCGGCTTCCGGTTTCGATACGGGAACGATCGAAACGTGGCTTGAAACCAACATCACTCTGGCTCGCCGCGCCGGTATCCTATCTTCATAGCACGTAGGAACGATAGGGCGCTGTGGAAGAATGTGAGCGAAATCGCAAAAACCCCGCTTACAAAACCGCGGTCGATGATATGCTAGGACGCACTTCCACGGAGTACCACTCTTGGACTATCATTGAACCCGATGATAAATCACATTGTCAGACCCAGCCACGCACGATCGAGGGAGCGAAGACTTCTTTATGTCCCAGGCGTATCCGCATCTCTACCCCGTCATCATCTGTGATGATATGAGCCCGACCCTATGGCCGCTTTCACGAACGACGATGCCTCGCGAACTCGTCACACTCGCTCCCGATACGCAAAGCCTCTTGTCTTTCGCGGTCGCACAAACGGCAGCGCTGGTCAGTACGAAGATCCACGTCGTATGCGCCCCCGGGCTTGCACAAACCGTGCGTGACCATCTGCTCGGTCAAATGGTGATCAGCGAAGACCGCCTGAAAATCCTGACGTTGCCTGTCCAGCGCGGCACCGCGTTCTCCGTCGCACTGGCCGCCGCCTATATCAAGCAGCAGGATTCGAATGCGGTCATGCTGGCGTTGCGTGCGGGAATGCGTTTCGTTCCGGACGAGCGGTGGGATGCCGCCATCAAACGCGCCTATCGCAGCGCGATGGAAGATTACATCGCTGTGATCGGGGTCAAACCCACCAGAACGGGAAGCGACCACAGCTACATCCGCATAGGCTCGCAGATTCCCGGAATTCTCGGAGTACACAAGGCGCAGCAATTCGTGGAAACTTCGGGTTCGGCGACCGCGACTCGTATGCCCGGGCTGAATTGCCTTTGGAACACGGGCATTTTCATGGCACGTTCGCAAGTCATTTTAGGTGAATATTATCGCGCCAGTGAACAGACGAAACCATCCGCACCGGCCAGAGCATCGCGAATCGTCGATACGGTGAGTTTCCTCATCTCGCTCGGGGGTGATTCCTGGGACAACGACGATGCACGCCAAGTCGTCGCATCTCTACCGAACGTCTCGTTCGAGCACGCCGTACTCGAGGGAAGCGAGAAAGTCGCGGTGGTCGACAGCTCTCTCGAATGGCAGGATATCTCGTCGCTTGTCGAACTCGACGAGCTGGGCGTTGAAGATGCCGACAAGAACCGTTCGATCGCCACCCGTTTCGTTCCGATCTCGACGAGCGACACCACCGTATATGCAAAAGAAAAAATGGTGGCGACTCTCGGTCTTAGGAATATGCTTGTAGTCGATACCCCCGATGCGCTCTTGGTGGCAAACAAGGATGCTTTACATGCTATGGGGACGTTGACCGATGTCCTTCGCGAATTGCACGTATCGGAGTACGAGCGAACCACCTGCTCATGGTACGCATGGGGTAGTTCCGTGATCTTGGAGCGTGATGATACCTATGATGTGTGCAGGGTTTCAATAGGATCGCAGGCATCTATGCCGCTGGAATCTTGCGGAAGGGCACGTGAGACTTGGACGGTGTTGAGCGGGCATGGCATTTTGAATACCGAGGGGAAATCGCAGCCTATCAAGTTCGGTTCGAGTTTCATCCTCGAGCCGAAAACGCTACGCGGATTCAAGGCGAGTGGTACAGAACCTCTCGTGATGCTTGTCGTAGCATCACGTTTATGAATCGATTCAGAAAGGTTTTCGAATGAAAGAACTGAACAGGAATGAAGCCACCCACAAAGCGGACGACCTCGATATCGCGGGAATCCACTTCGGTACCGATGGGTGGAGGGCGATCATCGATGAGGATTTCAACCCGACGACAGTCACCTATGTCGCTGTCGCGATAGCCCGAATATTCCAAGAGGAATGCGAGAAGGCCGGACTCGATAGCGCGACGGTCTATATCGGTCATGATACGCGCAGGAATGCGGATCGGTATGCAGCTTTCGTCGCGCAGATCGTTGCCGCGTGCGGTACCGTGAAACCGCGTCTAGAAGTTAAGCTCACGCGCCGGTATTGCCCAACTCCCACTCTTTGCTGGACGGTCGCTCATGATAGCGATGCTATCGGGGGAATCATGCTCACAGCGAGTCATAATCCTGCGGAATGGCTCGGCATCAAGATCCGGATGGCTGATGGTGGCGCTTCTCCCAAAGCGTTCACCGATCGCGTCGAAGAGGTCATCCGAGAACTTCCTTCTCCTCCTTATGATGCGGATGTCCAAGCATCGTACGAGACAATCGATTTCGAGCCCGCCTACAAGGAGGCATTGCTCTCCCAAATAGATGCGAAGATCATCGCTGCTGCCGGACTTCGGGTTGTCGTCGATCCACTCTATGGAGCCGGGCGTAGCTTGCTTCCCGATGTGCTACGCCACGTGGGTGTCGAGGTGGAAGAGATCCACGCCACAGAGGATCCCACATTCGCCGGTCTGCATCCTGAACCAATTCTTCCGTGGGTTGACGAGGCGTGTGCGAAAGTCCGGGAAGGTGGTTTCGACGCCGGTTTCATAACTGACGGCGATGCCGACCGTATCGGCGCAATCGATTCGCACGGCAATTTCATCAACCCGCATCGCATTCTCTGTCTTATCATCGGGCACCTTGCCGAGAATCGCGGCAGAGACGGGCGCGTCGTCTCCACGATGTCGGCTTCGACGATGATCTCCAAGCAGTGTGAACGTCTCGGTTTGCCTTACACCATCACACCGGTCGGATTCAAATGGATCTACGAGGAGATGCTCAAGGGCGACGTGATCGTTGGGGGCGAGGAGAGTGGCGGAATCGGTGTTCCCGGTCATGTCAGCGAGCGCGACGGACTGCTCATGGCGCTTCTGTTGTGCGAACTCATGGCGACAACCGGTAAGAAGCTCGAGGAACTGCTCGATGAGATGTTCGCCGAGATAGGCGAGTTCCAATATAAGCGCTATGACATGAGGATCGATGACGCGCAGATGGTGAATTTCCTCGCGTGCATCCGCACCTACGAATGTAAGGAGATCGCTTCACGGGA
>JAAXUU010000018.1 GCA_013335845.1 Actinomycetota bacterium | reverse complement strand
GCCACCACCGAGAGACAGCCACCCGCGCGGAGTCGGCTCGATCATGCCGCCTGCCCATACACCCATCTTGTGCCCGATACCGTCGCGCGTTCCGGCGGTCGCCCAATCCTCGGCGGTCGATCCGCCGCGCGATCCCCACTCCATGCCCTCGTTCAGCAACGCCCAGCACATGGCGGGATTACCGATGAAGTCGCCGGAGCACAGGATGACACCCTTGGTGGCGTTGAGCTTGATGTACTTACCCTCTGCATTCTGGGCGATAAGGCCGGTGACCGCGCCGCTTTCGTCTTGGACCAACTTGATGCCGGTATGCTCGAAATAATAGGTGGCGCCGTTCTCCTGTGCATACTGGACGATGTATTTGTGGATGTACTCGATGTTGTTGCCCTGATAACCGTAGAACTGTGCATTGCATGGCCATGTCTTGTATCCGCCGCTATTGATGGGGTACGAATCGACGGCATAGGCAGCTTGCGTGTTGCAAAGGGGATACTCGAACATGTTGCTCATGTCGAAGTTGCCTTCGTCCGGAACCGGCTCGCCATCGATGACGACCATCGTCCCTTTCATGAAGACATTGCTGTCGTTCGCTTTTCTCTCGGCTTCGTAGGTGTTGTAAATCTCATGGTAGCGATCGAACATCGCGCCCGAGTTCTGGATGAACGCCTTGATGATATCGGGATTGACGCGTCCGTTACCGCCGCGCTTGCAGAATTCGAGTGCTATCTCGCCGGTGTTGTAAGGGCCGAACCCTCTGTCGATCAGGAATTGCGAATTCACATGCCCGATATCCTCGCCGTACCAACCGGCCATGTTGTCGCCGGTGCCCTCAAGGTCGACGAATGCGCTCCATGCCTGCTTTTCGACGACAGCCACTTTGAGGCCTTTGTCAGCAGCTGCCATTGCAGCGCCTACTCCCGAGTGACCGCTTCCGAAGATGACGACATCGTAGGTCTCGTCGCTCGTTATGTCGGCATCTGCGATTGCCGGTGCTTCTCCCAGCCAGTCCCCGGGTCCGCAATAACCTGCAACGTTTCCGGAGGTGCTCGCTGCGGTTTCAGTGGCGGCAACCGCGGTGCTGCTGCTATCGGTCTTTGCGGCGCACGCGCTAAGAAGACTCGCGCCTACGATACCTGCTGCGCTTACGGCAGCCCCTTTGAGGAAATCTCGCCGAGAAGACCCGCGTACTGTCGTGCTCCCATCTGTTGTTTCCATGCGCACTCCCTTTCTTGACCTACTCCTCGATTGAGCGGCGAAAAGAATCGTTTAGGATTCGCCGTTAGTAGGGAGTGTATTTTTTAGGACGGAATAGGAGTATTCGTAAAAGAGGTGATTTGCAGAAACCGATGTCCCCATTATGGGTGACGGCAGGGAAAAGAGCGCTTTTCCCTCGCTTAATCCTCTTGAGTGAGGGGGATATCCATGGAATTGATCAAGGCGATGAGGTTGTCGCGTGAATGGACGCCGAGCTTCTCATAGACCCGTTTCGTGTGGGTCTTGACCGTATTGAAGGAGATGCAGAGATGTTTTGCGATATAGGCTGCGCTATGCCCTTGTGCGAGGTAGGGGAGGATCTCGCTTTCACGGGGAGAAAGACGGTACGATCTCCCTATCATCACGCAGCGTTTTTCAAGCACCCCTTCGCCGAGTCCGGCTTCTTTGGTTGCTTCTCGGCCGGGCTCGTCCTTGTCCTTGCTTCGACCGACGTTCAGTCCGATGGTAGCGAGATAGAGGACGATGAATGCGGGAGTCACGTATTCGGTGGCCTCTCTCAATACGAGAGCCAAGGGAATGCAAAGCAGTGTCACGCCTGATAAGAAGGCGACACCACCACCGAATACGATGGAGGAATCGATGTCACTCTTTCTTGAAACATCCGCCAAGTTCGCCCAGAGAGCGATGAAGAAGAATGCGGAACCGATGCCCGAGACGATGTCGACGCTGTTGATGAAAGAGGAGTTCCCGGTCGAGCTCAAGACAAGTGATAAGAACCAAGCGAGAAGTAGGGCGGCTCCGGCAAGGGGGGAATACTTCTGGTACTCATGCGTAGGCTCGTTCTTCCGATAGCGGAGGATGATCACGAAGGTGAACATGAGCGCAACCAACATATGTGCGATGCTCTTTTCGATACCGACAGTCGTCGAAACGGCGAACCTATCGAGAGCCAAGGAAGTCCCCCAAGGACAAGCGACGATCAAACAGCAAAGTGCGGTGCCGAGAAGAGTCTTCCATGTTTGAGAAAAAAGCTCTGAAAGTTTGGTAGGAGTGTTCTGCCTGTCTGCCTCATCTTTGGGGATGAGGAGGGAGGTCCTTTCGAGTGGAAGTGCCGATACAAGGAAGAGAAGCACGATGACGATATGGCGTTCCAAAGGGAGGGAGATGAAGGATATAACCAAGCCGATGATCGCTGCGATTCCCAAAGAGATCGCTGTGTGAAGCAGGGATTCCCGCTGTTCCAAGCGGGCATACGCACGCCCCCAAAACAGGAGTAAAACGGTATTGCCGAAGCCGATGAGTACTGCCGATAAGGTGAAATATACGTTCGGCGCGGTGATGCCGAACTGACAAAGGCCGAGTAGGGTCCCTCCGGCAACGACAAGGAACACACTGAACAGGAGAGGTGGATTCGAGAGAATCCTCACCGAGTTGATGGAGCCGAGTGTCATGCAAAGCGAGGCTACGATGCACGCGACTAGAAAGGCTATGAAAAAGATAGTGTCCGACATCGGGTTCGATAGTGAGATGGCTTGCACGGACGAAGGAATCCGCATAAGCAAGAACAGAGCGGCGAATTGGCAGGAAAAGAAAAGGTAGGAACCGCGAAGGCGGAGGCTCTCCTTTCTCATAGGAGTCTCTGTGTCTTCCATGAAATCTCGGTCATTCATCACCGGAGCGCCAACCTTTGATATGTCCTGCATCCCCATAGTCCCTATTGGAGAACTATTCTAGCAGATTGTCGGGATGATATCCGATGCGTGGAATATCCCGATATAGTTTAAACCGTGGACATGGACCGATTGCTTCGTTTACAGCTCCTCGACTCAAGCGAACCATCCGGTGTTTTGCCACTCCTAGTATTACAACCTAGTATTACAACCTCGTATTACAAATCTCCCAATTTTTAGGCTAGCGACTCATAATCAGTATAGAATCAGCAGTACGGACGGACTATGAGGTTCGCTGGAGTAATTTCCCGTAAGACGCAAACAGACCCCAAGGCCTAGGGAGAAGTGGCAACTATGAAATGGACGGGCAGACGACAAAGCGGTAATGTTTCAGACAAACGCCTATCCGGACGTATGATAGGCGGTGTGGGTGGGCTTATCGTCGTAGGACTGATGCTTTTCGGCCTGTTCACGGGCACCGACACCTCGGGGTTGATCGATCTCGCGCAGACTGTCGGCGGCACTACACAAACCGAAACCCGTGAGTTGACAGCCCAAGAGCAGCGAGAGCTGGATTATGTCGAGACCATCGTGGCCGACACCGAGGACGTCTGGAACGAGATCTTCTTACAAAATGACATGGATTACCGCGAGCCCCAGCTTGTGCTCTATCGCGATAGCGTCCAGACCGAAAGCGGGTCGTTCGCTTCGGCGGCGATGGGGCCCTTCTATATGCCTTCGGAGGAGACCATCTATCTGGATATGTCGTTCTTCGAACAACTTCGTACCGAGTTCGGAGCTCGGGTCAAAACGGATGTCAGCGCCGAGAGTGGTGACTTCGTCGTTGCTTACGTCATCGCCCATGAGGTCGGCCATCACGTTCAGAAGCAGCTGGGTATCGCCGATGCTGTCGCTGCAAAACAAGCCACAGTCGGACAGACCGAAGCAAATCAGCTCTCGGTGGCTATGGAGTTACAGGCTGACTTCTTTGCCGGTGTCTTCGCTCACGAGCAGCAGCAGATATTGGAAAGTGGTGACATCGACGCAGCCTTGAACGCTGCCGCGGTAATCGGTGATGATGCCATCCAGCGTAAGACCCAAGGTCAGGTCGTGCCGGACTCCTTCACGCATGGCACCTCTGAACAGCGCGCTTACTGGTTTAATCTTGGTTATCAGACCGGTGATATCAATCAGGGGGACACCTTCAAGGAAGTGCTGGGCGAGTCGCTCTCCTGACCGCAGCTGCCGACATCCGAATATAATGGCGTCCTGCAATCACTTCTCTATTGCTTTGGGCATGTAATTGCAAGACCACATGGAATATGTCCTGCAAAATAACCCGCCCTATGATATTACTATAGGAGATCACGATTCGAGGGGACCGATTACATGGATATGACGCAAATCGAACAGGAACTAGATTCGGCATGCGAGCATCTTCAGGGCTTGCTAGATGCTCTGCCCGCGATGGAAGAGAAGAATAAGGAACTGATGCGTGCTCAGCAAGCGCGACTATTGGAGGGTCTCGGCAAAAGAATCACACACGCTCGACGAGAGATCGATGGCTTCCAGGCGGATTATGATGCAGCGCAAAACGCAGTCAAGACTGCCGAGAAGAACGAAGACGAGGAAGGCGTCGCACGGGCGATGCGCAAGATGTTCCTCTCGGCCGAACTGATCGGCTACAGAAAAGGGCCGTTACAACGTCTTGAGAACGAGTTTCGCGATCTGCTTTCGAGCGGAACTTTTGCAAGTGAGGAGGAATCCCGGAGCGCTCTTCTCGGGGACGAGGAATTCACGCGTCTCACTCAGGGGATCGACCGGTTCCAAGAGGACTACCGGACGACGCTCGAACGTTGCGAAAAACTGCAGGATAACCTCGACAATGCGCAGGAGTAAAGCGAGGACATTACGTTTAGCCTAAGAAGCTACACCAAATTGAAGCGAGCCGCAAAGATCGGACCCGGAAACATATTCCCGGGTCCGATTTCTTAACAGGATGATGCGATGAGTACGGTTCTTGACTACACAGTGGCCAGGTACTCTCCGAGTAGCTTGCCGCCGACCAAGCAACGTCCATGTGAGTTACCTTGGATGTTGATCGGGTAGTCGTATGCGTACATATCGCCGGATACGTTTCCAACCGCGTAGAGACCTTCGACAACGGTGTCATCGGCTGACAATACCTCGTTGTTATCGGAGATATGCACGCCGCCGACAACAGCCAAGAGGCCGGTTCCGATCTTGCATGCGTAGAAGGGGCCTTCTTTCACGGGTGTCAGGAAGACCTGTTCCTTGTAGAAATCGGTGTCTTCCCCTGCTGCGCACATCGTATTGTAGCGTTCGGTCTGAGCGAGGAATTCCTCAGTTGGGATTCCCATCGCGGCAGCAAGCTCCTCGAGCGTGTCTGCGACGAGGTAGTTACCGCTTCCGTCGGCGATACCTTCGGTGACGACACCCGTGAAGTAATCGACGGCATCCTGGAAATCGGTTCCGAACATACGGAAGCTATCCCAGAACATACCTCCGCCGTAGGGGAGACCGTTGATGAGGTCGGTCTGCCAGTTCTTATCGAAAACCGACCATGCGAAGTCGGATTTCGCCTGAGTCATGATACCAACGCACTTGCCTTGCACCCAGGTGCCCTCGTTCATGAAACGCTTACCCTCGGGGCTGACGAACATGAAGGGGCCGTGGAAGAATGCCCCCGCCTGTGGGTGCATCATCGTCGGCCAGGGACCATCCTGGAATGCGCCGCCGGCCCAAAGTGCCATCTTGTGGCCATCGCCGACGTTGCCGGTGTCGCCGCACAAACGCGTCATGACCTTTGTGCCGATAGGGGCGAAATACTCGAGCATCTCGTCGTTGTAGCTGATGTCTCCCGTAGCGAGAACGACACCCTTGTCGGCGAGGTACTTCACATAGCCACCCTCGGTCTCACAGATGGCTCCGATCACGCGACCGCTTTCATCTTGGACGAGCTGCACAACAGGTGACTTGTAGACGAACTCAGCGCCGAAGCTCTTCGCATATGCCTCGAAACGGTATTCGCATGCGTTGGCCATCGTGCTGGTTTCACCAATGGCTCCGCCGACGATCATGTGATAGGAATGTTCTTCTTTGTGGACTTCGCTGTTCGATGCATTCGCCGTGATCAGACACTGAGCACCGTCTGCGTCGGAGATGTCGAGGAGCCAGTTCATACAGCGTTCTGACTCCGAGAAGTACCTGGCGACCAAGGACTCGCGGCAGCGGCCTCCGCAGGTTTTGATCCAACGCTCGGCGTTGATGGGCTTATCGATGTGGTAATCGGTGTACTGATCGAGCATACGAGAACCCAAGGCACCGGTTCCTCCGACGCCGTGTCCGTTGAGTACGTCGTCCTTTTCAACCAAGATGACTTTCAGTCCCTGCTCTGCGGCAGATGCGGCGGTACAAGTTCCCGAGTATCCTCCACCGATGACAAGAACTTCGGTTTCGACGGTGCTGGCGATGTCAGCGTCGGCGATGGGCTCAGGGGCGATCTCCCATGAGTGCAAGTTCGTCTCGGCAGCAGGAGCATCGCTTGATGCGCTCGAACCGTTGGCTCCACAACCGCTCAACATCCCCATGGCGGCGACGCCTGCGGCGCTTAATGTGGCACCTTTCAGAAGGTCTCTTCGAGAAAGACCCTTTCGTACATTTGTTTCTTCGAACATTCAAACTCCTCTCGATACGCAGTTTCGAATCTCAGTACGGAACTGCGCGTGCTTTATGCAAGCACCCCGGTAAACAAGAGAGCGCTTTCGGCCGTTTTCGCGTCTCCCTGTCGCCACACTATAGTTACTTCGCTTCACAGGCTCACCACATATTCCGTGTCATTTATAGTCATCACGGATTTTTGTAGTAGGGAATCGAGTAAAATGGAACACAGTGAATAGAACCTCTGAGACTTGGGGAGCCACCGAGGCAGAGTTGGGGACTATGAGGGTAATAGGTTGATGACAGAACGTGGTACTCGAGAAAATCCGGAAGCGAATCCTTTCGAAACTTTGCGCAAGATACGATTCGAGTATCTTGGCTTCAGTTTCTTTTGGGCGGTGACATTCATCGCTCTCTGGGCTTCAAGCTATTGCATACCGGACGCCAACGCATATAACTGGTTCAATAGCGTCGAGAAGATCCTCGTAGCCGCCATTCCGTTGGCAATCGCCTTCATCTATCGCAACAGGTTGTCGGTATTACCTTCGTGGTGTATCCCGGTCGCGGGCGTCACCTTGGGCGTCGGAACCATCTGCGCCTTTCTCGGCTTGTACGTTCCCGCTCATTCCCTTGCGCTCGCATTGGTCGCAGCATTGTTGCTGGGTGTTGCGAACGCGCTTTTCTTCCTGCTTTGGCAAACGTTTTTCGCAGCTGTCGGACCGGAGCGGGCGAGTCTCTATATCCCCTTGACCGCGACGATCTCCGTGGTGCTTTACGTCATCGCACTCGTACTACCTGTAGAGGCGGCGTTGGTGCTTGCCGGAATCGTTTTACCCGGCATTGCCACATGGTGTCTGAAGAGGAGCCTGAATACTACTGAGGTCTATCGGTTCTCGGTGGATGCGGTTGCGTACCACCAGGTTGTCCTCAAACTCTGGCGTCCGACATTCTGCGTCGTGACCTTCGCGTTCGTATGGCAGATGCTCTCACGCATTACTACGACGACCATGACGGTCTCATTTACACTGTTCGGATTCGCGTGTGCCGCTGCGATACTGGCGGCTTTCGCACTTTTCTCGGGGAAGACCTTGCACTTGCTGCGCATCTATCAGATGTTATTCCCCGTGGTAACCGGAGCGTTTCTGCTGTTGCCGTTTTTGGGCGGCGCCTATGGCAATGTATTGCTCGCGTTCGTGATGTTCGGCTTCGAGATCGTCAACCTTTCGCTCATTATGGTTATCGCCGAAGCGGCGCATCAAGAAAGGTTATCTCCCATCGTCATATACGGCATCTCTATGGGGGCTGTTTTGGCCGCTATGGCATCGGGGTATTTCGTCGGAGGACTTTTCTCATCTGAGACGATATCCGATTTCGCGCGTTTCACCGGCGTTGCCTTGGGAGCTATCTACCTTTTGTCTTTGGCGTTATTCTTCATATTCCGTAGGAAGAACGAGACATTCGATGACGAGATGACTGAGACGGTGGCCACCGTCTCCACTGGGCAGGAGAGCGCCTTCGAGTCTTTCGAACAACGGGCGCATGAGCTTGCAGACACACACGGTCTATCTACGCGGGAGGGAGAGTTGCTCGAATTGCTGGTTCGCGGTCACAGTGTCGTATCCATCAGTGAGCGCCTGTTCATCTCACAGAATACCGTGCGCGGTCATATGAAGAATATCTACCGCAAACTGGGTATCCATAGCAAGAAAGAGCTTCTCGATATGATCGACCCCGATCGCTAGGGCAACCGGGGTCGTTATGATCGATTCATGTCGTGCCGAGACGGTCAATATGGTTCAGTGCTGACTAGCGCAGATTACTCGCTGTCCCTGAATTCCGCGCCGACGTGACATGCATCACAGAACGGTTTGTTTTCAGAGTATCCACAACGACATAATGTCATACGGTTTCTAAGCTCGTAAGTGAACCCGTCCGCTGACTCCAAGGGAATCTTCCCTTTGACGGAAATGGGGCCGCTCACGCCCTTCTCGGGATCCTGGAGGATCTCGATCGAGGGTTCATATGCTTCGTCGAGAAGGTTCCCCATCTTATCTCGCGCGGTCAATCTCCCGGCAGGGCACTCGTATGCCGCGGCAATCGCTTCTTCTCGCAAATGGGGATCATCGGAGCTCTTGATGAGATCCCATGCCTTACCCTCGTTCCTGTGGCAGAAACGGGCGAATGCGCATCTGCCGTCATCCAGCAAGTCGAGGTCCGGCCCTACAACCGTCTTCTCGATTCTATCCAAATAATCGACCCAGGATGCGGTCTCGGTTCCGTCGAAACCGGCCTGCACATGCGACCCATCGCAGAACGGGGGATTCTTGGAGTGCCCGCATCGGCAGAGAGCATAGGTTTCGCTCTGGGGCAGCTCGCGTCCGTCCTCCAGTGTATATTCTTTCCCTTTGGAGGTGATTTTCTTTTCCGATATCGGTACATTTCCCGATACGAGATAGGGGCCATTTTTGACTATCTTGATTTTAGGTTCCGACATGGACGTTCCTTTCATTGGTACACTTGCAGCTATGCATGCAAGTGTACCATGAACTTCCATGTTGGGAATCGGTCCGGTCGATGCCTAGTAACAGGTTGGGACTTTAGTTTACTACTGAGCTCGTGCCGATAATCGGTGAGCCGCGCCTTTCAAAAGGTATTATGTTTACTGTTTGTATTTGCGCGTCAGCAGTTTCATGGACTGCTCCGTCGGTTCCAGCCCGTATTCGTAAGCATTCGCATAAATCCTCGGCACCTTTTTCAATCTGAAGTTCATATCGTCGAGGTCGAAAGAGGACAAATCCAAATCCTCGACGCCGAGCAAATCGCAGTACCGCCGATACTGTGAGCTGCCTTTCTTCTTAAGAGCTTTGGAAATATTCTCAAGCCCGCCCGGCCCTCCACAATCTTCGATGATTCCGTAACCATCGCCCGCTAAAACATGGGGCAATTCTCTGACGGCTATCGTCTCGTCTTCAAAGATTCTCTCAAGAACCATCCTAACTTCCCAACCGTTGCCATAGTCGTAAGAGAACGTCATGGATTCAGTTTCTTGGGTAAGGGTAGTGTTTACTTTGGTCTCTTTAGCATCAAGGGTGCGCCCTTTGAACTCCGGAAAGCCGCCCTCGCCGGGTAACTCGATATGCAATCGGGCCAGCTCGGGCTTTTTTTCGAATAAATCAACAACTCTTCTGTTTATATCATTATGGATATGTTCACCAACACATGTACGGAAATTCTTCAGTATGGGTACATCGAAACGAAACTGATGGTTGGCCTGCATTTCAAACATAGTCATGACGATATAGCCGAGCCGCGCCATGGTTGTGGCATCAAGTATCTGAAAACGACGCCATATTACGGGTTTATAGTCACAAAGTTCGGCATAAAACTGATAAATCGGTTGTGACTCCATACTGATGCCCCTTCACTTTAAGCTCACGTGATGGAATATCGATTCTTCGAATGCGGCAATCATAGTGATGATAACACCATTAGTATGTTCGCGAAATGCCACTACGGTGATAATTCCCCTGGCAGAAGTGGGTTATTGCAAATGAAAATGCAAGCGAAAAGCCCACCTGGAAGGGGATTCAGGTGGGCTTTTCTAAGGGAGGAGGCTGTAGGATTATGCGCTTGCGAGTTCATTGCCTAACAGGTAGCCATACGTGATGCAACGACCGTGGGCGTTACCCGCTACGTTGATCGGATAGTCGACTGCGGTGATGTCACCCATGCAGTTACCGAGGGCATAGAGACCTTGGATGGGAGCGCCCTCTGCGTTGGTGCAGTTGAAGTCGTTGTTGATATTCAGACCACCGGTAACGGTGAGAAGGGCGGGTCCGACCTTGAGAGCATAGAAAGGACCGGTTTTGACGGGGGCAAGGAATACCGGTTTCTTGTAGTAATCGGTATCTTCGCCTGCTGCACATACCTCGTTGTAGCGATCGATGGTCCCTTGGAACGTGGAGGGGTCGGCACCGATCTTGGTTGCGAGCTCCTCGAGGGTATCGGCGCTGAAAGCGATTCCGCTCTCGATATACGTGGGGATCTGGGTCTCGAAATAAGCAGGGGCTTCGGAGATATCGGAACCGTACGCACGGAATGAATCCCAGAACATGCCACCACCAAAAGGAAGACCATTGACAAGGTCGGTAGGCCAGTTGGCATCGAATACCGACCAAGCATAACCGTCGGTTTGCTTATTGATAGCAAGCGACTTGCCCTGAACCCAGGTATCCTCGTTCATGAAACGCTTGCCTTCTGCGTTCACGAAAAGGAAGGGACCGTGGAACCAGCAGAATGCCTGAGGGTGCATCATCGTCGGAAGAGGCAGGTCTTGGAGCTTGGCACCGGCCCACATTCCCATCTTGTGACCATCACCCGTGTTGACACCGGCGGGCATGTACTGTGAGCGATCGAATCCGTAAGGTATGCAGATAGGAGCATAGGCTTCGCACATCTCGCGATTGCCACCGATATCTCCGGTGCACAGAACGGTGTTCTTGGCGACATATTTG
>JAAXUU010000186.1 GCA_013335845.1 Actinomycetota bacterium | reverse complement strand
GTTGCGATGACCGTCATAATCTGGTCTCTGGCAGCGGCGGGAATCGCGGCCGAGACGTTTTGGCTGTTCCGCCCGCGTTGGGTGAACGCTTTGATCTATCTTTGCATGGGCTGGCTGATCATCTTCAAGATCGGTGCGCTTGTCGCTTTGGTTCCCATCGCCGGTGTTTGGCTTTTCATCGCCGGTGGCGCCTTCTATACTCTTGGGACCATATTCTACATTCTCAAGAAGGTCCCCTATATGCATTCGATTTGGCATATCTTTGTTTTGGGCGGAAGCGTCTGTCATTTTCTGGCGGTGCTGTTGTACGTGTTATAAGGTCGTTGTTTCAAAGATAGTGAATCGAATATATACCAAAGATGGTGTATACAGTAGTTCCCGATGAAGGTGGTTGAAAGATAGTACATGGACATTCTATATAGCGTCCTCTTAACTCTGATACTTGTATTGATCAATGGATACTTCTCGATGTCCGAGATGGCACTCATCAATGCGCGTCGTGCCGTATTGCAACGCAAAGCGGAACTCGGTTCGAAGAAAGCGCAGAAGGCGATCGAGCTTTCGGCAAACAGCGATAAACTTCTCGCTACGATTCAGGTGGCGATCACGCTTGTCGGGTTCGGCGCTTCGGCCGTTGCGACTGCCACGTTCGCCGCTCCTCTCACCGCGTGGCTTTCCAAGTTCGGCATCGGTTGGCTTTCCGCAATCGCTTCGGGCTTGGCGATCGTGTCGGTGACGCTCATCGTCTCCTATGTCACCCTCGTGCTCGGTGAACTCGTTCCCAAGCGAATCGCTTTGGGGAACTCCGAGAACGTCGCGATGTCGGTTTCCGGTCCCGTCTCCGTATTCGAGAGGATCGTCAGTCCGATCGTCGCACTACTGGCCCTCTCGACGAATGGGGTCTCCCGACTGTTCCGCATCAAGGGCACCGAGGATCGTCAAGCGGTAACGGAAGAGGAAATCAAGTACCTCGTAACCGAGCAGGGTTCTTTGCTGGACGAGGAAAAAAGGATGATACACGAGATCTTCGACCTCGGTGATACCGTCGCACGTGAGATCATGGTACCGCGAGTCGATATGATGCTCATGGAAGATACCACGACGGTAAAGGAAACGGTCAACCGTATGCGCGGTACGGGGTATTCTCGGATACCCGTATTCCATGAGGATCATGACAGGATCACGGGCATCGCCATGCTGAAGGACCTCATCACTCCCTTGATGGAGAGTAAAGAGGAGATGTTGATAACCGAATATATGCGCGATCCCGTATTCGTTCCGGATACGAAGGACATCCTACCGCTGCTTGGCGAAATGCAAACGACTCATCAACAGATCGTCATAGTTGTGGACGAGTACGGTGGTACAGCTGGTTTAATAACCATCGAGGATATCGTAGAGGAAATCGTCGGCGAAATCGCCGATGAATACGATTCCGATAACAAGTATCTGACACGCTTGAGCGAGACGGAATGGCTTGTTGACGGACGATTCCCCATAGATGATTCAATGGATGAGGGTTTTCCTGTTACGGAGTCCGAAGAGTATGAGACGTTGGCAGGTTGGCTGCTCGACGCGATGGACTCGGTTCCGCAACCGGGAGATACCTATGAGACGCAAGGATATATCTTCAAGGTGCAATCGATGCGCCGTCGACGTATTTCGCTCTTGCGCGTAAGTGCTGTC
Organism: Actinomycetota bacterium; assembly: GCA_013335845.1. Lineage (GTDB taxonomy): Bacteria > Actinomycetota > Coriobacteriia > Coriobacteriales > RUG844 > JAAXUU01. The sequence goes on along the minus strand of JAAXUU010000186.1, from coordinate 2,323 downwards.
GAATTTCCCTCTTCGAAAGAGGGTGATATGTCCGAGGAGGGTGCAGATGACTGAAACCAAACGCTTGTATCGTAGCAACAATGCTATGATTGCAGGTGTGTGTGCGGGTGTTGCAGAGTATTTCGCGATGGACGTGACGTTGTTGCGTGTATTGGCGGTCCTGTTACTTGTAATCGGGGTCGGTTCCCCTATCATCGTATATCTCATTCTGTGGGCAGTGGTGCCTAAAGCCCCGGATGACTATTCCGCCTATGTGGATGTCGCTCCGTTGGACACACCCCAACCTGCCGAGAAGAGAACCGCTGTCGACGGGCGTCCCACGGGCGCACCCGAACCTCCCGCTGAAGCCACTGCCGCGTATGTGAAGGCAGACGAATCCACCTATGTCCCCCCGGTTCCCCCTACGGTAAAAACGAACGAGCCTGTTTCCGGTGCTACCGGCGAACCGGTGAAAAACGGGTATGCGCCTCCCGGGCCCAAGAAGGAGACACCCGGAGCTGCGTATTCCGCCACGCCCGGAGCTGCGTATTCCGCCACGCCCGGAGCTGCGTATTCAGCCACGTACGGTGCCGCATATGACGCCAAACCGCCGAAAGAGAAGGTGCAGGCTTGGTATATTGGACCAGCCGTTGTCTTCGGTCTCGTTCTGATTTGTCTCGGATTGTCGACGTTGGTCAGTCGATTCATCCCCGATTTCTCATTATGGGCGTATTGGCCGCTTATCATCGTCGCCTTCGGTGTGCTCGAAGCGTGCACCCCGGGCAAAAAGGGCTGGTCGATCAGCAGGGTTTTCAGTGGTTTGTCGACGGTAACGATAGGCCTGGTCCTCTTCGCATGCACCACTCGATTCTTCGGGTGGGGAGTCTGGTACACCATCTTGACCCTCTGGCCGATCTTCCTAGTCGCATTCGGAGTATCTATCATAGCAAGCGGTCTACGCTCCACTGTTCTCGAAGCGCTCGCTTCACTCATCTTCATCTTCGCGATTCTCCTAGGCTGTCATAACTATTATTATTCGACGGATTATCTCGCTGCACCTGTTGGTTTCTACATCGACGAGAACGGTGCGCATGCCGATTTCACACTCGATGGCAACCAAGCAAACAAGGGTACTACCGATGCCTCTTCCACAAGTATGGAGGCGGATATCGGCGATTATGAAGCGGCGACCATGACGTTTCAGGGTGGTGTTTCCGTGAGCTCGTTTTACTCTGTAGATACCGACATCGTTTCGATCACCGGTTCAGAGGGTCTCCTCGACACGACCGCGCTGACGGTCATCCCCGTCGACGATGTGGCACAAATCGACATCAGCACCGGTTTCGCCAATGACGGCGCAGCCCTTGGTTCGATTGCCGTGGGGATACCTTCGGATAAAGTTTGGAAATCGGTATCCGTGTCTTCGGGTGCATCCGATCTCGATCTCGACTTCTCAAAGCTCATGGTCGAGCGCGTTACCGTCGAAGCGGGTGTCTCGGATGTGGCATTGCACCTAGGTGCTCCGGTCGGTGCCACTTCTTCGGTTCTCGTAAGCGCAGGTGTATCGAATGTTGAGATCGATGTTCCGAGGGGTGCACCCGTGATCCTATACGTCGAAGGGGGACTTAACGATATGACTGTCGAGGGTCTTACGTGGGATTCGGTTTCGAAAAGCTGGCGAAGTCCGGGTTATGAGGCTGCATTATCAGAAGGAGAACCCTGTTGGGATATTTCCATCGAGGGCGGTTTGGGAAGTTTCGATATCTCGGTTTCCGAGTAGGATGATTTTGGAGTCGACAGATGGCAAACAATATGAATAGCGAGCGCAACAACGGTGCCTTGGTCATAGGAATCATACTTATCGTTTTCGGGGCGTGGGAGCTCGCGCATAGACTCCTGTCACCTTGGTGGCCTTCGATATCGCGGTTCCTCAATACGGTAGCCGCCATAGTTTGGCCCTTAGCTATCATACTTGCAGGCGTCCTTTTCATCGTCGCCGCAAAGAAGGGCGTTATCTCGTCGTCATCGGGCAAGCGGCTTTACCGTTCTCGCACCAACAAGAGAATCGCCGGTGTCTGCGGGGGCCTCGCCGAGTTCTTCTCGATCGACCCCGCAATCGTGCGTATCGCGGCGATCGTTCTGTTGGTTATATCTTTCATGAGTTTGGCGCTTCTCTATATCATATTATGGGTAGTCATACCCCAAGAACCGGTCGGCAACGGAACAAGATAAGGTAACAAGGTAACGGAAAGCGGCAACGGAACAAGGTAGCGAACGCCGTAGCGGGACTTGGGTGTAGAGTTTGAGGAGTATGCGTTTTTTCACATCACCCGCATGCGCTCCC